>NZ_JAYGHD010000025.1:0-40288 GCF_034932245.1 Nostoc sp. UHCC 0251 | reverse complement strand
CGGCATAACACACCCTACTGAAATATTTTCAGAAATCAAATATGATTCCTATAGAGGATAAAAATAGAGCAATATAGCAGTTATTAACGGTAATTGCCTCATCATAAAAATTTACAATATCAAGTTAAAGTCACTTGCGGTAAATATTGAGCCAAACTCGTGTTTAAGTGTATATTCGATAACAGATTTTAGAACACCTCAACTTCTTTGGTGTAAAACCAGAATTTGTCCTGCAAAGTCAACACCTAATTAATAACCTGATGTAATACAAACTTGATTAAAGGACTTCCAACTCAAAAAATATTCCATTGCTACTGTGAACCGTCAACAGTCAACAGTCAACGACCTCAAACTGACTTAACCATGTATTATCCAACTTTTTCTCTAGAAGATTCGCTCCATTGGTAAACTGACCATTGTCACTTTCAATCTGTTATTACTATCAAGGAATGAATTTAGGTAGCATTTATGACTAAATATGACAAGGTTTTTAATTCATCAAAGACATCAGAGGAATCGCTAAGTCCAGAGGAAGCGGTGGCGGCGATCGCAACTGTAACTGCGATCGCTGATTCATCTATTGAAGATGTAGATGCAGAAAGTTTAGCGGGTATACTCTGGGAATTCGAGGTTTTTGAGGAATACTCAGAAGATGAAATCGCCGAAATAGTCGATAGACTCATAGGCATTGCAGAAGAAGAGGGAATTGGGCCCCTGTTTAATACCGCCAAAGTATCTCTCTCAGATGAATTAGTGCTGGATGGTTTTGCTGGTGGGGTAATAGTGCTTTTAGACGAAGAACTCGCCATCCCTAAATCGAAACAAGGCTACCTCAAAAAGCTACAAGCAGCCTTGGAACTGGAGGATGAAGAAGCAGAAGAAATCATTAAGGAGGTAATTGCAGCCTTTAAGGAAGCAGAAGAAGAATATGCAGATGATGAAGATGAGACAGTAGTCATAGAAGATTTTAGTGAACAGACATATCAATCTCCTTTAGGTAATTTTACTGTACCGATTCCGGTTGATCCGCAGCAAGGCGGTAGAATTCAAAGTCAGGAAGGAGTAGTTGGCTTTTCCGATGACATCGGTACTTTGCTGAGAATCGATTATTATCCTTTCCCTCTAGAACAGCTAGAGGAACTGGAGTCTGTTGGACAAGAAGAATATTTACAAACGATCTTAGTAGACAAGTATGTGCCCCAGGCGATTTTTGCCAATGTCCCAGATGCTTCTGTGGAGTATAGCGAATATCTGGCAGACACTTTGCGAGGCGCTTACTACGTGTTAATCGATATGCCCAAAGGTTCAACGATCTCTAAGCAAGAAAATAATGGAACTGCTATGAGATTAGATGCGTACCGGGGGCTACTTACCTTTATCAGTGGTGAATTTTTGTATATAGTCAGTAGTCAGCACAGCTTTATTAACGGCGAAACTCCCGATTCCCTTGAAGAAGAAGCTGAAGATATCAAGGAGAGTATTTTAGAGTTTGTTGAGACTATAGAGTTCAATTAAGTAGGTAATTCTAATAATATTGCTCAAATCACAGATGCGATCGCATCTGTGACTTCCATGCTTTTTTGATGGTGAAGTTTACTAAAGTACAGCATCTCATTAATTCATAGCAAATTAAATTTGGTAATACCCTCCAATGACAATGCCTCGGTGGCCTTGTTAATGCGTCGGCTTGCATTAAAAACGCTACGCGGCGCAGCCTCTTGTAAAGAAGTGCTACCCCTACGCTAAACAAATTTACGCCATCGGAGACGGATGGTGTTCTTAATTCAGTGTTCATAACTGATGAACTCATGTGATGTACATTTGAGAAGGGCGATGTCTGACGACAAGCCCAGAGGCGGAATGTCTCCGGTGTCTACGCTTGTGATTTTTCATGACTTTAACCCTGCTAAACAATCGCTATCAAGTTATCCAGGTAATCGGTGCTGGTGGGTTTGGCGAAACCTTTCTGGCAGAAGATGTGCATATGCCTTCTCGCCGCCGTTGTGTAATCAAACAACTAAAACCGATAACTAATAATGATCCGCAAGCCTACCAGCTTATCCAACAACGGTTTGAACGGGAAGCCGCAACCTTAGAGTATTTGGGTGAAAGTAGTAACCAAATACCTAAACTCTACGCCTACTTTTCTGAGAACGGGCAGTTTTACCTCGTCCAAGAATGGATTCATGGTCAAACCCTAACAAACATTGTCGAAGCCAAAGGATTTGAGAGTGAAACTGCTGTTCGGCAAATTCTGTTGAGTCTGCTTCCAGTCTTAGATTATGTCCACAGCAAAGGCATTATCCACCGGGATATTAAGCCTGAGAACATTATTCTTCGTTCTGTTGATGGCAAACCAGTTTTGATTGATTTTGGCGCAGTCAAAGAAACAATTCGTTCAGTGGTGAATTCTCCAGGATACCCCACGCGATCGCTCGTGATTGGTACGCCTGGCTATATGCCGAGTGAACAAGCCGTTGGCCGCCCAGTTTATGCCACTGATATCTACAGCTTAGGTTTAACGGCGATTTATCTGCTGACTGGCAAACACCCGCAAGAACTAGCAACTGATCTCAAAACTGGGGAAATACTTTGGCAGCAGCACGCCCCTAATGTCTCTTCCCAATTAGCGGCGATCCTGAATCAAGCAATTAAACCTCATGCTGGCGATCGCTACAGTACTGCGAGTAAAATGCTACACGCTTTGCAGTCTGCTAGTAATATGCCTCCTGAGTTAGCTGGAAATACTCCCACAGTCAGTTTTTCTCCGGCTGCTACATCGACTCGACAAACCCAGGCATTGTATTCCCCGCAGAAAAATTCTGCGTTAGCGAAGCTCACCGAAGGTATCGCATCTCCTAGAAACTGGCAAAAACCTGCTGTGATTGTTGGTAGTTTGCTGATCGGCGGTTTACTTAGTGCAGTAGCAATTTCTAACATCACTCGTCAGCAACAACCAGAAACAACCATTGCCACAAGTCCTACCCCATCGCTAGAATCTTCTCCAACTCCTGTATCTACCGAACCGCCCATTTCTTCCCAAACTTCTCCAGTCCCAGTTATACCAACCTCACGACGACAGCCAGTAATTCCCGAACCTCTGCCAACCTCTGATCCCCCAGTATTCATACCACAGCCAGAAAGAGAGCCTGTAATTTCAGAGGCTCCAGCACCAGTATCTACACCACAGCCAGAACCAGAAAATATTGCATCTCCTAAACCAGAAGCGCCTTCAGTACCAGAAAACAACGATCAGCCGCCTAGTAGGCAAAGTGTTCCCGCTTTTCCTACAGGTACACCAAGAAGCACCGTAGAAGCGGCCCTCGGCAAACCAAATAAAGATTTAAGAGGTGTATGGGGCAATACCCGTGCTGTTGTTTACAAACTAGTGCCAAACAAAATTGACCTTGGTTACTTATTTGATCGTAATTCTAAAGTCCTGCGTCAAACTGAGGTATCTTTTGCCCAATCGGTAGACTCGCAGGTAATGGAGGCTACCTTGAATGGATTGTTAAATGGGCAAGCCACTGAAGAAATTAAGCAGGGACTCAAACAGGTACAACAGCGCCAGTCGGATAATTTTAGGTTTAAGAAAGGCTCAGTTAAGGGTCAGATTATCCGCCAAGAATGTAATTTTATTTACATCAGCATTTGGGATGAAAATTTACATGATTTTGTGAGACCATCTACAGCCAGAAGGTGTTAATTTACTGGTAAACATTGTTCTCAAAATGTTAAATATTTGTATCCTATTAGACAGATTCAGGATTCAATATAGCTCTTAAAAGACTTGGTTTTCGTGGGCTATAATCAAGACAATTTCGGTCTTCCCAAGCACAAAAACCCAGTTTTTAGAATTAGTGTATTTGTTTTCAAATCTATCTTTCCCATGCCCAATGCCCAATCTCCAATGCCCAATCCCCAATAACCATTTTCAAAACTGAGTTTCAAATTCTTAATCTTCATAAAGTTATAAATACCATTATTAAGTTTTTAATAATACTTGTCTCAGCTTCTACATTCATGTCGTAAAGTGCCATTGTAATTGTGTAATCTGAAGACAACTAAGCTAATTATTCAATTGAGGTCTGATGACTCCTACAATCATGCGTCAGCTTTGGTCAGTGGTTGAAACTGCCCAAGCCAAGCTCCTCTTACAACTGGATGATGCTAGCTTGGTGCAGTGGTTAGTGAAACAAACCGAAACGCAAGTGTTGTTAGATTCTAACGAAACTGATTTTCTGTGCCACTACATTCAATCTCGGCTAGCCCTTATACGTGATCTTGCCCATGAACGCCAGTGTTCATGATGTCTACGGCGGGCTACGCCAACGCAAAATCACGATAAATTGATTTGATAGTCAAGAGTTATTACTATTGACTATTGGCTTTTGGGGAAAATAACCTTCCACTAAGCAGTCAGAGCCGACTACACGCCAACGAACCCGTTCTAGAGACAACGCCTCAGTCATGGTAGTAAAACCTAAATCGCCCACAGGTGTGGGAGCAATGCTACCACCAATGATTTTCGGGGCAATAAATGCCAGAACCTTTTGCACTGCTCCTTGAGCGATCGCACTAGCAGCTAAGGTTCCACCACATTCCCATAAGACGCTACAAAAACCCCGCTCATACAAGTACGCCATTGCCTTATCTGGTGTAAGTGATATTAATTCCACCACTTCCACCCCCTGCTTGAGCAACAGTTTTTGGAAGTTGGGATTAGCACCCTTCTCTGTCAACACCAAAGTGGGAGCATCCGCAGTTTGCCAGAGATGGGCACTTTCCGGTAAGTTGAGATGGCGGCTCATCACCACCCGCAGGGGATTATGTGCCTCCACCTGACGGGTGGTTAAGTAAGGATTATCTTGTCGGACTGTATTACCGCCGACAATTATGGCATCGCAAGCCGCCCGCAACTGATGTACTTCAGTGCGGGCTTCTTGGCTTGTCACCCAGGCGCTATGACCAGAGGTAGTAGCAATTTTGCCGTCTAAAGTCATGGCATATTTTAAAATTCCCAAAGGTCGTTTGTAGAGAATGCGATGCACAAAAGCTTCATTTAGCTGATGACAAGCTGACTCTTCTACTCCTACCAATACTTCGATCCCCGCCGCACGTAAACGGGCAATACCACCTCCAGCTACGAGTGGATTGGGGTCAACCATACCCACTACTACTTTTGCCACCCCTGCTTGGATCAATCCTTCTGAACACGGGGGAGTACGCCCATAATGATTGCAAGGTTCAAGTGACACATAGATTGTTGCACCACGAGCGCGATCGCCTGCTGCCCTCAAGGCAAATACTTCTGCATGAGGCTCACCTGCACGAGGATGAAAGCCTTCACCCACAATCTCGCCATCCTTGACAATCACCGCTCCTACTAATGGATTTGGCGAAGTCCGTCCTAAAGCGCGGCGAGCAAGTTCCAAGCACCGCAGCATCATGCGAGAGTCAAAGTCACTTCCGATCTTTTCCTTTGGTGGTGAATTCAATCCAACTGCTGGCTCCACTAGATGTATACTTTCCTGAGTGTAATTTGCTAAGGATGCATCTGCTTGAGCGACCACTGGGGAATTATCCATAATTTTAGGCGATCGCGCAGCCTTTCCACAGAAGAATCGCGCTTTGCTCGTTAAACAGAGTTAAATCCAGGCGCTATTATTGGTTATCTCAGCTTATGTAATATTTCGCTCAACCATGATCTCATTGTTGGGCAGCGATCGCCCCTTAACCTCTACTTTTCAAGCTCCAAAATCTTGACTTTGCTGATAGCGATCGCCCCACCCATTTACAGCGTCGCTACAAGTTCCTTTAAGCGATCACGTCCATCACGGAAGACAGGCCAGCCATCCCCCACCAGCACTGCTTCTACCCGACTCAGTTGAGCCAACCTCTGCACAGAAGCAACAGCCTCCTCTCGATTCAGCAGTTTGTCATCTGGCAATATAGTTAAACTACCTGCTTTGCGTGCCCTGACTAAATCTCCTGTGATCAAAGTTGTCTCCTCCAGTAACATAGCCAATTCACCGGGAGTTTTCGAGCCTTGGAGTTCAATCACCTTCAGTCCTGGCACAAACTCTTCACCGTCAGACAGCCAGCGATCGCAAGCTATAGGAAAAGTGTCTTTTTCCGCCACAGGGCCGGCTACCTTAGCGTATGTTTGATCGGCAATTTCTTTACTTGCCCTGACATGCTCAGAATTCGTCAGCACAATCCAAGCTACACCACCGAGGGATTTCAAATGATTCCAATCGTGGTTTGATAGGGCTACTGGGTCAATCAAGATGTTGCCATCTGGGCGAATCCAGGCAATCCCATTGAAATCAATATTTCTTGCCGGATTGAAATTAGACCAGCTATAGAGATCGGGACGGTGCAAAGATTTCATGATGATTCTGGATTAGTACTTCAGTAATTGACTATTAATATCAATAATTAAGTATATAGATTATAAGGTTGCATTCCCTCTATCTCTGGAATTTGATTATACTACGATAATCTTATCAACATTATGTGTTTTATTGGCTTTAGAGAAATTCCTGCATCACCGCAGTAGAGATCAACGGAAATATAGCGGTTCTTCTATTGGTAAGGTACAGAAACAATAATTAACCACAGATAAACGCAGATATTCGTAGGGACACGGCAATACCGTATCCTTAGCCCTGTAACTCATTCAAATAAGGGACTTCCAAGAAATAAATTATCCAATCTTGTGGGGTGGGCATCTTGCCCGCCTTTGACTATGGGCTATCGTGTCGCCCACCCCACAATAAATAGTTGTATATTTTTTTATTTGGAAGTCCCTAAGAATCGCTATAGTGCAAATGAATTTTAAAAACCGAATAGTTAGCGCATTACTTAATTACAGCCCCAGAAATCTGGTCAGATAGTAATGGTAAATTTTATATTTTTGTTGCTGTATAAGCACAGGTATTACAAAAATTAGCAAGATTTACAAGTTGATTTAGAAAATGCTCTAGCTTGAAAATTAGCTATGGAGCAATAGGCGTGAGAAAAACCGAATTTAATTATGAATTGTAAACTTTATTGATATTAACTAAGTATAGGTTTTGATCTCAAGTCCAGTTAATCACTTATGATTACCGCATCTGTGCAAAAATCGGAAAAGCCCACTGCTGTCTAAATGATAAGCCTTCACCCTGAAACGTTATGAGGCCCTACTTGCAAAGACAGCTTTATTTCTGCTGAGGTATAAATCTCCAGAGGAAACATAATTACGAATTACGAATTTTTAAGGGTGTCTATTCTCGATTTAATAAAAGTTAATAATTACTGTGTTAATATAATTTCATAAATACTTTTTTGAAGGATTTGTCACGAAAAGATGACATTAGTTGTTATCCAGATTATAACTCTAACTTTTGATCCCCAATGGAAAAATTGACTTGCTCAATTAAACCCCACTCTAGAACGAGAGTATCTAAAGGTTAATGTATAAGAATAACCACAAAAACAACACTAAACTTCTGTAGAATTTGGACAAATTCCGGTAATTATATCGGGATACTAGGCTTCTAAATTCTGGATTAAAAACTCCCATTGACTCCTTAGAAGGATAGAACTAAGTTATAAGTAGTCCTTCCAAGGACACTTCGTTAGTGCATCAAAAAATCAAGAGGTATTTCCTATGATGATGATGATGACTGAAACTATGACTGCTGAAATGCAAACCTGCATGGAAGCTTGTATGGAATGTCACAAAATGTGCATGGAAACCATGACTTACTGCATGGCCAAAGATGGTAAGCACATGGATAGCAACATGATGAGCATGATGAGCATGATGCGCGATTGTTCTGAAATGTGCATGATGTGCATGAATATGATGATGAGCGGTTCTGAGTTCATGGAACGCACTTGTATGCTCTGCGCTGAAATGTGCGATCGCTGTGCAATGGCTTGTGAAATGATGAGCGATGATGCGAAAATGATGCAATGTGCTGCTGCTTGCCGCAAGTGTGCGGAGTCTTGTAGAAGTATGCACATGATGCCCGCATAATTCCCCTAACTAGCAGAAGTTTCTCTGCAACCTAATATTCAAGCGCCCAGACTCTTTGAGCCTGGGCGCTTGAAGTAATTTAATCCTTTTTGTTAGCTGAACTCTTGTGTCAACCTTGTATACACTTTCCTCAGCATCCACTCTTTGACTACTTCACCAAAATCTTTAAAATCTATGATTTTGGTAAAAATATCTTGATTTAAATCCATTCGCTCAATCAGCTTTGTCAGAAATACATCCTCAAAGCCATATTTAAAGTTCTGAATTGAGTTACTTTTGGCTTGTTGTGATAATGTCTTATCCTGAACTAGTGCTTCTTCAATTTGGCTGAAAAAATATTTGTCTGCTTCAGTAAAATCAGTTCTAAATCTTTTGTTGAGAATATCGATAATCTCTGAAAGTTTAGCCTGTTCTTCTTTATCTCTTGGTATGCCAGCTTCGGTTATAGGTTGTAGAGATAAGTCTGTATTTTTTTCTAAGACTATCTGACCTTCTCGGATTTTTTGTAATCGATAATATTCTAGTGCAACTTCGTCAATAAGTTTAAAAGCTTCGCTTTGGCTAAGTTTTGGTAATTTGGTTTGCAAAAGACGAGTAAAAGCATAAAATTTTTCTAGTTCTCCATCTGCAAATGGCATAATTTGTGCCAAAAATGCATATAATCTGATAAATGCGGTTAGACTATTTTTAAACTCATCTTGCTGTTCTTCACTTAAACCTTTAAAACGGTCTACAGCAGGATCAATAAAGGAATGCAGTCTACTTTGATCTTGATTATTTACCTTTTCCTGAGACTTAAAAAATATCTTTGCAAAAGCATCTACCTCACTAGTCCAGATAATCTGGTAGTTCTCTAATCTATTTTTTAAATCATACAGTCTGTTAGGATCTGTTGTTGCTATTAGTGTTGTTTGTTCATAATAAGGCTGGAAAGCATCAATAATTTCCTGCTCATTATTAGCAAAATCTAAAACAAAAGTGTCTTCCTTACCGGGACAAGTGCGATTTAAGCGAGAGAGGGTTTGTACAGCTTTGACACCAGAAAGTTTTTTATCTACATACATGGTGTGCAATAATGGCTGGTCGAAACCAGTTTGATACTTGTCTGCTACAATCAAGAGTTGATATTCAACCGTTTCAAATTTGTCGGGTAGTTCTTTTTCACCAAAGCCGTTGATATCAGATTCAGTGTACTCGATATAAGTTTCCCTATCGGTAAAAGCAGTAAAGGCTACTAATGCTTTTATGTCTGCATAACCTTGTTTCTGTAAATAGTTGTCGAATTCTTCTTTATAGCGGATTACATGGGGTCGAGAAGCTGTAACCACCATTGCTTTAGCTTTACCGCCAATTTTATGCATCACACATTGGCGAAAATGCTCGATAATAACTTGAGTTTTTTGGGCTAGGTTGTGTGGATGGAGTGATAAAAATTTAGCGATCGCTCGACTCGTTTTCTTTTTAGAAATGTTAGGATCGTCTGCGATCGCCTTATTGATTTTGAAGAAAGTTCTGTAAGTTGTGTAATTTTGCAACACATCCATAATGAAACCTTCTTCAATTGCCTGCCGCATGGAATACAGATGAAAAGGTTCTGTTTGCCCTTGGGAGTTCATGTGGCCAAAGTCTTCTAAGGTTTTTGGCTTGGGTGTGGCTGTGAAGGCAAAGAAGCTCAAATTTAGTTGTTTACCACGGGCACGCATCGACTTGCGGATGTTATCTTCAATATCATCTTCCTCGTTAACCATGCTTTCTTGTTTGGCTCTTGCAAGCAGAATTTTATCCTAATGACTGACCAATTACTGGGGAGTTCTTCAGTCCATTGCAGAGAGCTTTTAGAATCTCGGATCATAGTTTTAGATCCTCCTCTAACATTCCCTGAATCTCCTCTTCTAAATCCTTAATCTCCTGCTCAATCTCCTCCAAAGGTCGTGGCGGCACATATTCATAAAAATGCCGCGTAAAAGGTATCTCATACCCGATTCTCGTCTTACTTTCATCAACCCATGCATCCGGCACATGGGGTAATACTTCCCGCTTTACATACTTCTTAATATCATCTTTCAACGCTACATTTTCATAATCTCTCAAATCTGTATCCGGTTCAGGATTACCATCTTTATCAGTACAGATATCAGCAATTTCATCACGTTCAGCTAAAGCATTCATAATCGCTTTTTTCACTGGGGCTGAAACTTTTACATCAGCCGCTTTGAGTGCACTCGTCAAATCTTTTTCAAACTCATCCCGATTTTTATAGAGACAATCTGCACCCAAAGTACGCAACGCTTCTTTAATTGACTCCTGTAATTCCTTCCCTTCCTCAATCTCTCGTAAAGCTATCCCACCCCGTTTTTTAGATTCAGCCAAATTCACAAAAGCGGTTTCAGTTTCTAGCTTGGCTATGCGTTCCTCACTGACTTGAAAATTTAATCTTAGCGGACGTTCTACCGTAATCCGCCAATAGCCAAAGTCTTCGTTATCGAAAATCTTACTAACAATGACATCCTGTTCTTTGCCATCCACCTCAACTTTGCGTTTAGCATTGTCTTGAAACTCACCATAAATTCGGGTTATTTCCTCAATTTGATTGGGCTTACCATCTTCACCATTACCAATTTCATTACGCTTATTTCCCAAACTACGACTCATTTTTTTGTAATAATAAATTGCGTTAATTAGCTGTATTTTACCTTTGCGCTCTGGAGTTTTATAATTAGTGACAATCCAAATATATGTATAAATTCCAGTATTATAAAATAATTGGTCAGGCAGTGCTGTAATAGCTTCTAACATATCATTTTCAATAATCCATTTGCGAATATCACTTTCGCCACTGCCAGCACTTCCAGAAAAAAGCGGGGAACCGTTAAATACAATAGCAATTCTAGAACCGCCATCATCCCGCTTCATCTTAGAAATCATGTGTTGTAGAAACAGAAAAGAACCATCTGATATTCTGGGCAACCCTGCTCCAAAACGTCCATCAAATCCTTTCTTTTCATACTCGTTTTTGACGTATGTTAGTACTTTCTTCCATTCCACACCAAAGGGTGGATTAGATAACATATAGTCAAATGTTTCGTGTGGCAACCCGTCAGTAGTGAAAGTATTGCCAAACTTAATATTGCTGATATTCTGACCTTTAATCAACATATCAGATTTACATATTGCGTAGGATTCTGGGTTAATTTCCTGACCAAAAACTACAGGCTTAGAGTTTTGCTTAAGTTCTTTAATGTACTCTTCTGCTAAAGACAACATCCCACCTGTTCCACAAGCAGGGTCATAGATGGTTTTCACAATGCCTTCTTGAGTTAGAATATCTCTGTCATTAAGAAACAGCAGGTTTACCATCAGTCGAATTACTTCACGCGGTGTAAAGTGTTCCCCTGCGGTCTCATTAGACAATTCTGAAAACTTGCGAATCAACTCCTCAAAAAGATAGCCCATCTCTATGCTATTTACTTCATCTGGATGGAGATTGATATCAGCAAAGTTTTTAACAATTAAAAATAGTAGATTTGCTTCATCTAAACGATTAATTTGGTCAGTAAAGTTAAAATATTCAATAATTTCTCGTCCGGCAACGGAGAAGCCATTAATAAAGTTTTTTAAATTAGCAGCTACATTATCTGGATCTGCTTTAAGTTTTTGAAAAGTAAACTGGCTAATGTTGTGAAAAGTTACGCCAGCTTTTTGGTTGAGTAACGGCTCTGGATTCTTCAAATCTTTCATGGACTTTACTTTTGTTTCGTAAAAGTCCATAACTTCTGTCTTCGTTGGCTCTAAAACACAGTCTAAACGGCGTAACACTGTGAACGGTAATATGACTTTACCATAGTCAGCTTGCTTATAATCACCGCGTAAAAGTTCAGCAATACTCCAAATAAAACCGGCAAGCTTTCTTACTTTTTCCGTTCGAGACATTAAAAACTCCAGGGTAGACTTATCAACTGTAATGTATTGGAAGCCAGCTAACTCACATTTTGCACCAGACGACTGGAAGTTGCAGCTATAAAGACATATTAGATATCTTGCACCAATACAAAACTTGCCCTCATCCCCCAACCCCTTCTCCCAAATTGGGAGAAGGGGAGGCAATTTCAAAGTCCCTCTTCCAAGCTTGGGAGAGGGATTTAGGGAGAGGGCAAGGATTCATACAATAAGTCTATTGATTGTCACAATCATCTTATCCTCTGTGCCCCTCTAGTTTTTCAAACTTCCCTATATCCCGTATATCTCTGCGTTCATTCCATCAAAATTAACCGCAGAGGATCTAAACGCACATACCAAGGAAAAGGTTGATCTTTCATAGTCGCCCATTTTTCTTTGAAAACTTCAGCTTGCAGATGATAATCTTGAGAATTCTTAGCAGCCGAATGTAGTTTGAGAAACAACGTCATCCGGTGTGGCGTTTCACTTGTTCGCACTAACCAGCAGGGAAAGGTATTTTCCTGTGATGAGTCGTTGGTAAAAATGAACTGATGGGCACGAATGCCGATGTGGGATAATTCGCTTTTTACAGGTTCAATTACTTGGAGAGTACAACCCCAATCAATCGCTTCTACCTGTTGAGATGACTGAAGAACAGCACGGGAGAAGTTTTTACATCCGGTAAGTTGGGCGACACTCACAGTAGCTGGATGCTGGAAAATATCATGTTTGCTGCCATAATGAACGGCTCTACCATGCTCCAATACCAACAGATTCGGGCAAATCCGATAAGCTTCTTCCATATTATGGGTGACAAATAGAGCCACACCTTGATAGTCAGCAAGAGTTTCTGTCATTTGCTGTTCTAATTGACTACGCAGATGGGTATCAAGTGCTGAAAACGGTTCATCTAAAAGCAGGGCTTCCGGTTGACTTGCTAATGCTCTTGCCAAAGCTACCCGTTGTTGTTGGCCCCCTGAGAGTTGGTGCGGATAGCGATCGCCTAATCCCTGCAACTGCATCGCGATTAATTGCTCCTCCACCTGCACCCGAATACTTCCAGCAGATAGTTTTTTGGGCAAGCCGAAAGCGATATTTTGCGCCACACTCATGTGTGGAAAGAGAGCGTAATTCTGCACTAAAAAACCGATGCGGCGATCGCGGCTGGGTAAATTAATTCCTTGCTCTGAGTCAAACAGAACTCTGCCATTTAAAACTATGCGTCCACTAGAGGGTGTTTCTATCCCCGCAAGGCAGCGCAAAATCATGCTCTTACCTGCTCCAGAACCCCCTAACAATCCCAAGGGTTGCTCATCAGAAGTAAAAGCAACTTTTAAATCAAAGCTAGGAAGAATTTTTTCAATATTGACAAACAATCCACCAGATTCAAAGTTAGAGTCTGGGGTGTAGAGAATTTCTCCCCCTGCTCCCTGCCCCCTGCCCCCTACTCCCCTCCCCTTTTCCCTCAATTCTTGCCAGAAGTTGACTGCAATAATTCCAGATAGAGAAATCACCATAATTGCGATCGCCCAGAACCAAGCCTCGTTCATTGCTCCCGCTTCCACCGCAAAATAAATCGCCATTGGGATTGTCTGTGTTTGTCCGGGAATATTACCAGCCAGCATTAACGTTGCGCCGAATTCTCCCAAAGCACGCGCAAAAGCGAGCATTGTGGCGGCGACAATACCGGGTACTGCTAAGGGTAAACTGATGCGCCAAAAGATTGTAGTTTCGCTTGCACCAAGAGTTCTAGCTACTCGCAGCAGATTACCATCTATTTGTTCAAAGGCTCCCAGTGCAGTTTTATACATTAAAGGGAAAGAAACTACCGTGGCTGCGATCGCTGCACCGTACCAAGTAAAGACGATAGTGAAGTCAAAAGCCTGCATCAGCTTCCCTACAGGACCATTTTTGCCAAAAAATAGCAGCAACAAGAAACCGACAACCGTAGGCGGTAAAATCAGTGGCGCAATAAAGATACTCTCAATCAACGATTTACCTTTGCCACGATATCCCAGCATCCAGTAGGCAGCAGCGATACCCAAGAAAAATGTGATAAATGTAGCAAGTAATGAAGTTTTGAGTGATATCCAAAGAGGCGAAAAATCCAATGGCATAGTTGCGGAGGGAAGAATTAGCTCAACTAATCCCTAATTTACCAACTTTAGTTAAAACATGTTGGTAAAAGTTGGTAGATTACATTTATTTAGGACTTACGCACTGTACAAATGCATCGTGATGTGAATTACCTAAAATAGCAAGTTTTCAGGCTTTTCTTAATTATCCTGCGATGCCTACGGCGGGAAACTACGTAAATAGACCATGCTGTAGGGGCACAGCATTGCTCATTGGTGTCAACTTAAGCTAAAAGTAACTTAACTGTTAGTTAACTCACCCGCCTAGAACTTTAGTTCTAGGCTAATGGCTAAAGTCTACTGAAGTAGACTAAAGATGTTTCGGATTATTTAGTCATCTTTAGATGACTTTCGCTATTATTCTTGGAACTTCAGTTCCTTGCGGGACATAGTTTTTACGTTAAGTTGACACTTATGAGCAATGCTGTGCCCTTACGAAAGATATGGTTTTTAACCTGGAATCATATTTGGTATTTATTGTCAATGCATAAGTCCTATTATTGTCAAAATAAAAGCACAACATTGTTGTGCTTTCCTAGTTCCTTTGTATTCGGTTCATGGAGTCTCTTGCAAAAGCCCCTAACACCCCACCCCCAAACCCTCCCCGCTCTTCGGGAAAGAAAACAAAGCGTAGCTTTGGCGGGGTGGGGTTCTTATCACAAAGAGTAATGAAAATTTCTTGTCCCTACTCCCCACTCCCTACTCCCTACTCCCTATTTTCAAGGTAAGTCTATGGTGACAAAAAAATACTTTCTTAATTAGTCCAGTTGAGTGCTGTAGGCGCTAAAGCCATAAGCCAAAGTTTCTTTTAAAGCATCTGATGGCTTAAGGCTTCTATTGATGGCATTAGCAAACGGCACTGGAATTCCTTTAATCGTTTCTGGCAATATTGCATATTCTTGCGTTGGTTCGACACTGTATTGCGGACACTTCGCTTTTATTCCAGCAGTCGCTAACATTTCATTTATTTCAGCAGATGTATATTGCTTGAGATAAACTGGATTTCTCACAAATGGATTCAGCCTTCTGATAAAATTATGGATAACATGAGAAGGACAAGACTTGTTGTGAAAGGAATGATTAAAAACGAAAATCCCACCAGGTTTTAGTACGCGAGATATATCAGCTAGCAAATTTCTTAACTGTGCATCTGGGATATGCATAAAGACGCAGTTAGAAATTACCAAATCTATAGAATTATCTTCTAAAGGCATGATTTCAGCCGAATTGCAAATTAAGTTAAATTCAGCTTCAGGAAAAAAATTATATTCTTGTTTAACCTTAATTAACCGCCGTAACAACGGTTCAGAAATATCAATTCCATAATATTTTTCGCATTTTAAATTTTTAGCTTTAGATAGATGTAAAGGTGCGCGACCATAACCACAACCAATCTCTAAAATAGAACCAACAGATTTATTCAATGGAAATTTGTTCCAAGTACCTCCAGGTGTGCCAGTTAATAGAGTGTAATCTTGTTTGATGGGCGATGTCTCTGCAAGTTTTTCAACTTTTTGGGAACCATAGTATGTTTTACCAATTGCGTCCCATCTTTTTTTATGTTGAGTATTATTCAATTGTTCATAGTCGTTAGGAAAGTAAATTCCATCTCGTAATTCAAAATCATTCAGATTGGATTTTATATTTGCTAATTGAGACATTATGATTATTCCTCACGAATAGTTAATTATGTTTCCTGTTATACTCTTAACTCAGCATTAACCGCAAGCGATTTTTACTGAATTACTCCACCTTAGCCTTTCTCAAAGTCTATAACTGTTTTTAATTCAATGGAATATGGTTCGTAGACTAACACAGCTATGCTACCAAAGCACGTATTGTATCCATAGGCGCGTAGCGGCTAATTTTACGAGTTCTCCAACGGAGTACCCTACGGGTACGAAAACCGTTGTAATAGACACCCGTCATCTGATGAGAGCGGCAAGTTCGTATACATTAGTTGATATGCAACAATCGGAGGCTGGGATGGTAGAAGGGTCACAACAAAAACGGGTGGTAGTTGTAGGTGCTGGTTGGGCTGGTTTAGGAGCAACCTACCATTTGGCAAAACAAGGCTATGATGTGACACTTCTAGAAGCAGGCCCCTATCCCGGTGGACTGGTGGCGGGTTGGCAAACAAGCGCCGGAAAATCTGTTGAAGCTGGCATTCATGGCTTTTGGTATCCTTACAAAAATATTTTTTCCCTAATCAATGAATTAGGAATTAATCCTTTTACTACTTGGACTCGTTCTTCGCAATATTCGCCAGCGGGTTTGGAAGTTGAATCACCAATTTTTCAAGACTTACCACGACTCCCCTCGCCACTGGGAACTTTTCTCTACACTCAATTTAAGCGGCTGCCACTAATTGACCGTCTCAGCGCCTTACCTTTACTTTATGCTGTTGTTGATTTTGACAATTCTGATGCAGCTTGGCGGCGCTATGACTTTGTAACTGCCCGTGAATTGTTCAAAGACTTTAACGTTTCTGCACGACTTTACCGCGATGCTTTTGAACCAATGTTATTAGTGGGCTTGTTTGCCCCTGGTGAACAATGTTCAGCCGCCGCAACTTTAGGGATGCTTTACTTTTTTATTCTGGCTCATCAACCAGATTTTGATGTAGTTTGGTGTCGAGGAACTGTTGGAGAAAAGATATTTCGTCCTTGGGTGGAACGAATTGAAAAAGCTGGTGCGCGAGTATTACCCAAGCGTCGGGTTACAGATTTAATTGTTGATAGTAATAATCGAGCCAAGGGTGTGGTTTGCGGTGATGAAGTAATTGAAGCAGATGCCGTGATTTTTGCAGTTGGGATCACCGGTATGAAGAAAATTGTCTCAACCAGCCCTAGTTTACAAAGCCATGAAGAATTCCGTAATTTGAGCAATTTAGGAGCAATTGATGTTTTAGCAACCCGAATATGGTTTGACCGCAAAATTGATATTCCTCGTCCTTCCAATGCTTGCTTTGGATTCGACGCAACTACAGGTTGGACGTTTTTTGATTTGAATGCTCTACATGATGAATATCGGGATGAGCCAGGAACGGTGATTGAAGCTGATTTTTATCACGCAAATCAGTTTCTTAATTTGAGCGATGAGGAGATTTTACCAATCGTTCAGGGTTATTTAGCAACTTGTGTACCCGCGTTTCGAGGGGCAAAGATAATTGATAGCAGTGTAATTCGGCTACCTCAAGCGGTGACTCACTTTGCACCTGGTAGCTATCGTTATATGTTGCCCGCTAAGACGAGTTTTGAGAATGTGTTTATGAGTGGAGATTGGATTGTGAACCGTCATGGTTCTTGGTCACAAGAAAAGGCTTATGTTACTGGTTTGGAGGCGGCGAATTTGGTGGTGTCTTATTTGGGAGAAGGTCAGCCATCTGAGATTTTACCTGTAGAAGAGGATGAAGTGCATATCCAAGTGGCGCGATCGCTCAACCAAACTTGGCGTGACTTGGCCAAATCTATCCTACCTGACTTTTGGTTGCCCTAATCCGTAGGGACGCGAAGAGTTAATCATTAATTGTAATCTAAATTCGGTAAGCTAAAGAAAGCTATTGCTATACCATCCTTATAATGTGAATCAAATTACATAAGCTTATGGAGCCAGACTCTTTACAAACCGAGGTGATTCTGACGCATCCGCGTGAGTGCCTCGGTAGAGTACAACTTGATTGGACACCCCAACCCGGAAACTATCTGGATTTTGAAGGTAAAACCTACGCGGTTTTAGAGCGCCGCCATCGATACCAACTTAAAGGTGGGCGCTACCGCTTGCATAATATTGCCATTTACGTGCAGTCGGCTAAACGACCATCTGAAAAAAGTTTGGTAGCGGGACGTTGGGTAGTTGGCGATGCTACCTGCTCCTACAATGCTCATTCAGAAATCATGCGCTGTGCAGTCAACCCAGATGGCCCTTGCGAATCTTGCCGCTTTTATGAAAAGTTAGAAGCCATTTAATTTTAGATTTTAAATTTTAGATTTTGGATTTTTCGTTTAATCCAAAATCCAAGTTGCGCTTCCAGCACACCAAAGGTGTGACCAAAATCCAAAATTGACAACCCGTCAACTACCCGCACCAAAAACTTCTCCCACAGTTAAGCGGGTACCATTAACAAAATCCCATCCCGACTGGGGACGTTTACCAGCTAGCTGAACCTCTCGCAACAGTAACAAACCTTCCCCAGTTTGGACGATCGCCCCAATTCCTTTGGTAATGTTGACTACAACTCCCGGTCTGTCTGATACATTTGACAAATCAGGCAATTTATGGATTAATTCTTGTAATTCTGGTGGTAGATCGCGTAGACGCGGAGCGGCTTGTCGCCAGACATCGCTTACAGAACCAAGGGGAGCAGAAGCGGTGATTTTCAACAGGTTGTCACGAAAGGTAGCCGTGCAGTTAGGGTAAAAACCTCTAATTTGATTGTGTAATTGGATAGCGCTTTTTGACCAATCCAAACCATAATCTTGTTTTTGAATCAGAGGTGCATAAGTAGCTGCTAAATTATCTTGGAGAATTGGTTGAATTTCCTGGCGTTCCAACTTCAACAGAGTTTCTAGCAACAAATCCCCACCGATCGCAGCTAGTCTTCCAGCTAAATCTTGGGTATTATCCAGTAATCCAATCGGTGTAGTGGCTATTTGTAGCATTGGGCCGGTATCCATCCCCACATCCATTAACATGGTCGTGATCCCCGTTTCACTCTCACCATTGTACAAGCACCACTGAATCGGCGCTGCACCCCGATATTTGGGTAAAATCGAGCCATGCACATTAATGCAGCCCAACTTTGGCATATTTAGGATTTTTGACGATAATATCTGTCCATAGGCGACAACAACAAACACATCTGCATCTAACTGTTTGAGTTGGGTTAAAGTTTCGGTGTCCTTTTTCACCCGTTCAGGTTGCCATACTGGCAAGTTGTGAGCAGTAGCGATCGCTTTCACTGGTGAAGGTGTAAGTTTATTTCCGCGCTCCCGACGTTTATCTGGTTGAGTGACAACTGCCAAAACCTCAAATTCTGGATGATTTAATAACTTTTCCAATGTGGGCACAGCAAACTGTGGTGTACCAAAAAATACAATTTTCATTAATAACTAGTTGTTAATTGTTAGGAATTAATTAATGGTAAATAATATCGGCTGTTTGATGGTACTATATTTTCGTATTGGTGAAACAAAAGGCTGCAAGATTTAACTTAATAGTTAAGTTGACAAGTGTAATAGTTAGTACCGCAAAGCGGAAGTCAAAAATTAAAAGTCAAAAGGCTTTAATTATGGGCTTTTCGGCTGTAATGAAATGGTAAGTTTATTTTCGCCGATCTGTACTAGTATCAACTGTATCTACCTTTAGCGATCCTAATCGTTTAGTGGTGTCTCGTTACCAGCCGCTAGAGCATCTACCTAGTCAATTTTGTTGTGTTCCTGATCATTTCTGCCAAATTAGCCTTAAATGCAATTGTCTTTATAAAAAACTATTGCATCTTATAGCTATTTTTGTAGTAGTTGAGATTGCAATTTATAACTTTGGGGTTGCTGACAGCAGGATTTTCTGAGTATGATGTATTGTGCGTCCGCTTTAAGAGCTTTTCACCTAACGCCTCACGTTTACCATTATGAGGGTTTGCCCTCTTATATTAGTGTGTAACCTGGCTTGTTTGTTGTGTACTAGCGATCGCTAGTACGATCCCCAAAAGCCGATTTATCGCAATCTTAGTTGCCAGCGTCATTGCCTAAACTATAGGCTGAATATCCCCTGACTAATACCTGTTTTTGGTGTGGTTAGGTATAGCAACAGCAACATTACATATTGTGTAGTAATTACTGACTTCTCAGCATATTTACTATACTCGCATATTTTTGTAAAAAGTTATTCAATACTTGAGTAAGAAAAGGTGTAGACAATGATACTTAAATTTTGTAAAACTCTGCAAACTTTGAAGCAAATATATCGTCAAAGTTTTTAGTTTCTTGTTATACATATAATTACCGCCTGCCCTATTGCTGCATAGGTATTGCTTCTCACATAGCAACCGCCCCTCTAGAGAGTCTACAAATGCTTAAACCCCTTTTGCTGTCAGGATGGTTCCGCGCGCAACCATTTCTCAATTACGTTGTCGTTGTGATACTAATCGCACCCTTACTAGGGGCGTCGGGGCACTCGATAGCAGTTAGATCCGAAGTAGCTAAAGTAACTTCCATAACTGGAGAGTCTGACTCTGTACCAAAGGAAATAGCTGTAGTTAGGGAACCTGAGATAGTTGAAATATTAAAAACAGAGCAAACCGACTCGTTAACAGAAGAATTTGACTCTGTGCCAACACAAACTACTGCTGTTCAGGAACCGCAAGTATTACCAGCGGATAAAATTGAGTCTTTAGCTCAAATAGATAGTTTTGTGTCAAGCAGCGATTTAACTCTTCCTGATTCTTTGGCAGCAGTTGAACTCGCACCATTAACAGATGTTCCTGTTAGTCAGCTTAATTTAATCCGAAAACTTAAAGCTGCTAATATCAATTCTTTGAAAGGACAAGAAAAATCTCTATTCAAAGAAAAATCTTTTACTAAATCATTGACAGCAACTCAATTAGCACCAACTCCTAGAGAATCACAACCAACCACAACGACAGAAATACCTGCTACTGAACCACTTGATGAGTCCCAAGCAGAACAAATAGATCCAATAGGTAGTCCTCATCCTATTCCTTGGAAATGGATTACAGCAACTCAAGAGGCAATTGCTTCAAATGGTGGTTCGGGAGTGCGTCACTACCGCAGCGTACCCGTAGTTTCTCCAGATGGGAAATATGCTGTTTATAGCCGGGTGCAACTGGAGGTAAAACCCCAAATGTACAACAGTCGTGTCACCAGCGTTCTGTTTGTCCAAGATATGCAAAGCAAGAAGTTGTGGGTAATGTCTTCAACTACTCCTGCTAGCGATCCTTTATTAAAGGTAAAGGCTGTAAAGGCGGCGGCAGAAGAAACTGATACGAGTGGTAAAATTGGGGTATTAGTTCCGGTTAGCTGGTCAGAAAAAGGCGATCGCTTCTTAGCACGCAAGTTTGAGGGTATATTTAATACAGGTGATTCTACAGATAGTGCAGTGATTTGGGATCGGCAAAAGAATCACGCTAACACAGTAGCTCCTGCTAATGAGTCGGATGAGCATGAAAAAATTGCAGTATTGTTAGGTTGGAGTAAAAGGCAACCGGATCATGTGTTGTTCCGTGCAGGTGAATTAGGTGATGAAAACTGGCCACTAATGCAAGTTGCTAATGATGGCAAGACAGTACCTACAACGGACGAAGATCAGCCGATTACTTTTGGTAAAAAAGTTACAGAAATTTGGGCAGGGCCACAAGTAGCCTACCGATAATTTATTAAATATTTTATATACTCCCGTTGTCTTCACTGCTGATAACGGGATTTTTTTATTCTGTTCAACAATTGCTATATTGATTTGAACGGAGTGAAACCCAACCTATTGCTCCTAGCTAACCAGCTACTTAAATCAGGAATTGTTTGCTGAACATCAGTAGCAGCTTGTCTAATTTTTGCTTCGGTTGGCATATTGTTTCGATTGTAACGAGGTCGTAAAAACTCGCAGAGTATTTGTTAGGTTTTGCTGTCTTCAACCCACCAAAATATTATAAAAGATAAAAAATACCAAGATTAAAACTATAGATACTTATTTATCACCTCTTTCCCACTCAGGTATAGCACCCTTCACCCGGCGGATGGGCAAATTAGCAATTAAAGCTGTAGTTCGTTGGTTGCTTTCTAAGGAAAACTCCAAGCCCTCTGTCTCAATTTCGACATAGCGACAGACTACATCTAAGATTTCTTTCCGCATTTTTTCCAATGTTTGAGGATCTAAATCAGCACGATCGTGAGCAATCACCAATTGCAGGCGACGTTTAACTTGAGTTCGACTGCTATCAGGACCGCGAGAAAAAAGTCGTTCTAGAAGTTCAATCATTACGAATAGGTCTGGGGCGGAGACTGGAAAAGTAAGTTAAACAATCTTTGTCCTGAACAACCTTCGTATACGGGCGAAGATGCTGTCTTGGGACGAGTCGATTTCCAGAAATTCAACACTTTCCCCTTCTAATCTACGAGCAATGTTCTCAAAGGCTGTGGCAGCTAAAGAGGGATTTTCCGCTAACACTAAGGGTTCGCCGCGATTGGTAGATACAATAACACGCTCGTCGTCAGGGATTACCCCGATCAGGGGAATGGCGAGAAGTTCCTGAACATCTTGCACTGACATCATATCATTTGCCTGCACCATTGAGGGTCTGATACGGTTAATTATTAAATGAACACGCTTGATACCTTGTGCTTCTAGTAACCCCACTACCCGATCAGCGTCACGAACTGAGGAAATTTCTGGTGTGCTGATAACTAGCGCTTCTTTTGCTGGGCCGATCGCATTTTTAAACCCATTTTCAATGCCGGCGGGGCTATCAATGATCACATACTGATATTTTTGCGCCAGTGCATTCACCAATAACTTCATCTGTTCAGGCGTGACTGCATCCTTAGAGCGATTTTGGGCTGCCGGCAAAAGGACAAGATTGGGTTGGCGCTTGTCTTTCACTAAGGCTTGTTCTAAGCGGCACTCTCTGGCTAAGACTTCCACCGCAGTATAAACGATGCGGTTTTCTAGCCCTAGCAGCAAATCCAAATTTCTCAGACCAAAATCCGCATCAACCAAGGCAACTTGACGCCCCATTTTGGCTAAAGCCATGCCCAGATTTGCTGAAACTGTGGTTTTACCCACTCCTCCTTTGCCGGAGGTAATCACAATAATGCGAGTCATGATAGAAATACGGTCAATAAGGGTTCAGAAAATATAAAACAGTAAATTGCAGTATAAAGTATGAAGTATCGTATCAAGTATGAAGAAATATCTGGTCTCCCTCATCAGGGCGAGGCATGAATATTTGTCTTATTTCATCCTTACTTATATACTTCATTCTTTAAGTAAATATTTATGGCTCTTGATTGCTCTTGGTAAATTGGTTTCTGGAAAAATCAGTAGCCCTAGCGATGCGAATTCCTTGGGGCGTAATATGTGCCACCTCTGGAAAAAACTGCATTGGTGGCTTTTCTGGTGCCCTAGCTACAGCATCTGCGATCCGCAATTGGGTTGGTTCCATTTGCAAAGCCATAATCAGACACTCACGATTGCCTCCAGCACCAGCATGAGCAATTCCACGTAGGCGGCCCCAGATGATAATATCTCCATCTGCAATTACAATACCACCTGGGTTTAAATCTCCCAAGAGAATTACTGTACCAGGATGACGAATTTCTACTCCAGAACGGACTGTCATTTCCAAATAGAGAGGATCTGCTTGGGGTATGGCTGTAGCTTTTGGCTCGGAATTCAGAGAAGTTACGGGCTGTAGTTGTTCTACAGAATACCCAGATGTGACGGCAGCGATCGCAGTTTGCCGACGACTCGTCGAGACTGATATTAGCCGCAGTTGAACTTCATTCAAAGCGTCGGCGAGTTCTTGCAGTTGCCTAGCATCTACTAGGCGGTCTTGTGCCATTAGATGCACAGGTGTATTAGATATACGGAAGCGATCGCCTGCATTTAAACGCTGTCTTATTTGTTGCCAAATATCAGACCAACTCAGTTCTGAGGCAGATACTTGAGATTCCGGGGGCAAAATTAATAAGAGTCGTCCCTCCTTACTTTTTAACTGAACTTGAGTATTGTCATTTACGCGATGCGCTGGTAATGCTGACTCATCGGGATTTGAATCAGTAAGGATAAAATCTGATGCCGTATCAGTATTTGACTCTACATCAGGGTTAGCAGGATTTGACTTTACATCAGGGTTAGCAGGATTTGACTTTACATCCTCAAGGACAGTATTTGATTTTAAATAAAGGAGAACAGATTTTAACTCCGCATCCGGGAGGATAGAATCTGACTCTACATCAGAAACAGGAGGATTTACCTCTACCTCAGAATGGATAGAGTTTGGTTCTGCATTAGGAAGTGCAGAATTTGACTTTAGATTGGGAATCGCAGAATCAGAAGTCATGCAGTACTAGCCAAAAGACAAGGGACACTCCGAATAATTACCAATATTAGATCAGTGTCAGGCAAGAAAGTGCGGAGTTAGGGGGCAGGGGGCAGGAGGCAGGGGGCAGGAGGCAAGAAGCAGGAGGAGTTACAGCGCTTTATCAAGTAATTGAACTACATCACTCCCTAGTAAACACGCGATTAATCGCGTCTCTAGTCCCTACTTTCTATTCTCTGTCTGAGTTGTGGTCTCAATACTTAAATGTAATAAAAAAGATTTTTTATCTGGTTTGTAGACCAAAATACTATACCTCACTAACTTGCAATCCGCTGTAGTTCGGAATCTGGTCAGATGTGGGCTTTTCAAGCCCCCGCCTTTAGGCGTGGGGTGTCTGACTCAACACTTTAGACTGTTTTAGTCAACCTCTGATATATTGTCCCCAACGCATCAGCATCACCAACGTTACCTGGAAACAGAACCACAGGCAAATCAGGAAACTGGGGATGATCAGATGGCGTTAACACCATTGAACAACCAGCTAAAATTTGACCAAGTAAGCGGGCTGAAGTTAAAGCTAGTCCAGTACTCAAGACATCGTTTGAGGTAATACCACCTTTGCTGATTAAGAATCCTATATTAGATGGTAAACCCCGCACAATATCCATCAATAAACTTGAAACTTTTGCCCCAAATTCCAATCGTGTGTTGACATCTTTAAAACTTAGTTCCTGACGGCTAGTATAAACCACTGGTGTTTTGCCAGCTTCATGTACCGCCCGTGTACTTTCCTGAATTTCAGTTAGCAGTGCCGCAGATTGATTTACCCCATCATCAATTAATCGCGCTACATTCACTTCGATTCCCACTGTTCCTTCTACTCGTAACAGCGCCTCTAATTGTTGAGTAGTCTTTTTCACATGGGAACCAACAATGATCGCACCTGGTTTGCCTTGACGCACGTACTGCGCCATATTTTCTGCGGCAATGGGTTGGGGTGGTAAAGCGGCTAAAGCCGTTAAAATACTTGCTGCACTACGGAACAGAAAGCGTTTCCCTTGACTTGCAGCTGCTAAAATATCCACTGCAAAGCGGTTGAGATCATCTTGAGTTTCACCATCTACAACGGCGCACTGATTACCATGAAGTTGTAACAATCGCTCCAAACTACCAGCGCGAATATCAGCTAGGAGAAACCTTTCTACAGCTTCGGCACTAATTCGTCCTTGAGTCTTTTCTTCAACATACTTGGGTAAGTAACTGTGATGGTAGCTGAAGACAGAATCACGGGCAAATTCAGTTTCATGGACTGGGGTGGGTACACCAGCAATAATCAAGTAATGAACGCTGTCACGGGTGATGCGTCCACCCTCAAAAAAAGCTGGTACAAGAAAATGAGCATCAAAAGGGCCGAGTTCTTGTGCGATCGCATCAGTTTCAATGGGATAATGCCCCCGCAAAGTAGAATCAGAACGGCTGACAATCAGAAAATCGTCAATTCCTTCAGCATTCAAAGCGATTTTCAAGTTCTGGCAAACTTCTTTGGTGACAGATGCAGCTGAGTTTGGCGTTAGCGATCTAGTATTAGTTAGCACAAAGAAAATCGGCGAATCATCCTGTAACCCGGTGCGTAGAGTGTCCACATCCCAGTGCATTAACAGCAAGCAGCTGTGGACTGTTTGAGAACCTGTAGGGTCATCATCTAGGACAATTATTTTTGGTTTGTTGCTCATTGAAGTCAACGGCGCGATTGTTTTTTAGGAAAGTATTGGGCGACTAGAAGTCGCTACTACACTAGCATTGTCCACCTCCGTGGACTAATCAAAATCAAGAGTTTTCTAACCTGCGGAGGCAGGTTTTGTCTGTGTAGCTGTGACTTCTAGTCGCCCAAGCTTTTACAAACATCCACTCAGCCTTTATGCAATTTTCTGATTTCTGCTTGCACATCGATCGCAATTTGCAATGATTGATTTAGCAGTTGAGCATATTCGCCTGCTTGACTACTAACTTGTAAAGCTTGCAGACTGGCTAAATTATTGACAAATAACTCTTGGTTATTAGCAAGCAATTTTTTATTATCTCGCAAAATTCGTTCCGTTTTCAGAGCGCGGACTAAATCTTCTCTAATTAGTTGCAGGGCGGCGGTTACTTGATCTCGGTCATGGAAACTGCTTTCTACGTTTCCTGATGCTGCCAATTGGTCATTAATATCTATAGCGCTGATCAGGTCATGATATTTATCAACTTCATCTAAAAGTATTGTCAGTCCTTCGGGACAGGTCAACTGCCGCCACAGCCATCGCCCCACTAATATCGGCATTGGCACTAGAATTAGTAAGAGTATTCCTAGCCGAATTGAAGAACCAATTGTCGGCAGAATAATAAACGCATAAACAAAGCCCACAATTATTGGGGTCAACGCCAGCGTTACCAGCATTTCATTGATCAAAAACCCTAATCGCTTCTTGCTATCTCGCAAAACAGAGGGACGAAAAACGTCTTCTGGATCGAACCCAGTCAAACGTCTTAGTTCCCCCTTACTAATTTCCAAACCTATTAAGTCCGGCTGCACGGCTGGATAACTCCTATGGAAGCCCAAGTTGCGTATTTATTTTAATCGGGTTTGGTAGAGAAGCAATGGGTGGTTACGTATAGTTATGATAAAAGCGGACTTTGCAACACCATTGAATAAAGCTAAAAAGCATTTGCACTTACTTCCTGTTCTATTTTGGCTACAATGCAGTACTTATGTAGGCGATCGCGTTTAAGCGGTCATCAAGTGAGTATTATGACCGCAGAACAACGATTAATAACTTTTGATGTGGCAACTGCTGAAAATGCATCCTCGCAGATGGGCGCAAAACTAAATTATCGATCGCAAGCCACCGATACTAGCATCGATGCCGATATTTATCTGTTTTCCCGGTTGCGAAACCTCTCACTTGAACAACGAATAAAAATGTTCGCAGCTCATGAACGTGGGGTAAAAAAACTTTGCCTTGCAGGAATTAAATCACGACATCGCAGTGCTTCCAAGGAGGAAATTCGTTGTATATTTGCGCGTGCTTTACTGGCAGAAAAATTCTCTCCAAACTTCCAGTTTATTGGTGTTGATGAAAGTATGTGGATTCAAGATTCCATTTCGTTAGCAGGCGAACTCCATCAGCTTTTTGAGTCAATAGATATAGCTTATTACGTTAGTGGAGGTGTTGCTAGTTCAATTCATGGCGAACCTCGCTCGACACGGGATTTAGATTTGGTAATTTCAGTTCAACCCGATCAAATCGATTTGTTGGTGACGACACTGGAAACAGCAGGATACTATTGTCCAGCAGGGGCGGTTGAAGATTTGAAGCGAGGATACGAGCGAATGCTCAATATCACGCATACCGAAACCATAGCTAATGCTGATTTGTACATTACTGATGGTTCACCATTTGCAGTATCGCAGATGGCACGTCGGATATTGCCTGATTTAGATGGGATACCTCAATTTTGGGTAGCTTCGCCAGAGGATACGATTTTACAAAAGTTGTGGTGGCGGCAAAGTAGTCAATCTGAAAAACAGTGGCGTGATGTATTGGGCATACTCAAGTTGCAAGCACAAAGTTTAGACTACACCTACCTTATAGAGTGGGCAGAAAGTTTAGATTTAGTTGATGCGTTGAGTCGGGCATTGACTGAGGCTGGTATTTAATCATCATATTTGTTTGCCAAATCGCACCACTTCTACTCAGGAAACCAGTTTTCATCTAAAATTTGTTCTAAAGAGCCAAGCAGTGCAACAGGGAATGTATCAATGGGAAGTTGAGAGCGATCGCTTGCTTCTTTCCTTGCATTTTGATAACATTCATCAAATATTTCTAAAATGTAAGGCTTAAGACTAGGACTATCTTTGAGTTCATCCTTAATCTCTCTACGGAATGTCCTGATTTCCCCTTTCCAATGCCCTTCATTGCGCTCCCGTTCCACATGCCAGTATGTGAGCTTAAGCAGATGTTCAAAAAGTCGAATTAACAGACTTTTCACCGTTCGCTTCTGGCTCCTACCCATACTTTCTAATTCTTCTAACAAATTATCTAAATCCACAGATAAAAACTGACCAGCGCGAAGTTGGTTGATGGTTGTCCTCAGCCACAGGTAATAATCTTGGTCGTATAAAGACTGAGTTTTTGCTTCTCTTTGTATCACCATATACTTGTTAAATTTCTACTATTTCTATTAGAAACTGTGTGTTTTATACACCAATTATGCTTCATATTTTGAATACTCAGAATTGTCTATAACACCTCACCAAAATCAAAATACCCTTTGTAACACCATCATAATAAAGAAAGTTGATTTGTTGGTTGATTGATTACATAAGCTACTGGTCTGTTAATTTTTCTCACCATACCTTCATTCACAGCCTTATTTAACCAATCCTGCATTTGAGATAGTCTAACATTCAAAGATTCCGCCAAAAATTTTGCATCTTTTGGTTGCTGTAAATGATTCAAGATGATAGGTAAAACAGCTTGATAAATATCTTGTGAGTGAATCGCCGAAACAGTCTCTTGAGGTATTTTTTCTACAGTTTGTACTGGTTCAATCCAAGAAGCCGCTTTTGCTAAAAGTTCTTTCAACGAATCATTCCAGGGTTCAGCCGGAAAAGATTTTGCGCCTTGTTTGTGCAGTTGCTGATTACCTTCTGACACAGCCCCATCCAACCGGGCAAAAACTGGGATATCTTGAAGTTTAGAAAGTGCTTCCACTGCACCCGCCCAAGTACCACCTTTACCGAAAGAAGAACTGACAACAAGGGCATAATCCGCTAAAGCATAAATATATTTGTTTCGCCCCATCGCATTACCTGTATTGAAACCAGCTTCAGGGTCGTAACTAGAAACCAAGGTAAATCTACCCTCTTGAATACTAGAACGATACTTGCTATTAACTGCCGCTTTAGTCAAACTATCCGCCAGTACACCAACAGATGTTCCTCCTGCATCCAACATTCCTAGCATTGCGGCTTGGTCTACCCCACGCGCCCCACCGGAAATTACCTGCATTCCTTGTACAGCGATATTTTGTGCAACTCTTCGTGTGTACCCAAGCATCTCGTCATCGACATCACGAGAACCGAGAATTGCTAATCCTCCCATAGATAGCAGTTCTATATTGCCAACTCCATAAAGAATTGCTGGTGCTGAATGTCTTAATCTTTGCTTGAGACGTTTAGGATAGTTTGTGTCACTTCGTCCCAGCACCCACAATCCCTGATTAGTCCACTTCTCAACCGCTAGACTCAGCATCATACCCCGTTCTAATAAAGCTAAAAGCCTGTCAGGGTTAAGTTTATTAACAGTAATTTTTTGTAACTGTTCTTTGGCTGTAGGTTCTAATAAATCTGCTGGGCGCATCTGGTTTTCTCGCAACCAGTCTGTTAAAGAATTATATTCACTTAAGGTCAGGGGTTGTGGTTCAATTTGCCGATTTTGACCAAAGCTAGCACACAAGAGCAAAATTGCTTGAGTATCTGGTTGCAGGACATGATTTAACATAATTTTCTAATCCCCTTGACCTAATGAATTGAGTGCTAATGCTACAGGAAAAACCATCCCACTGTTAGCACGCCGCAAAAGTGCTGCAATTACAGTAAAAGTCCAACGGGAATCAACTATATCATCAACCAAGAAAACAGAAGCACTCATTCCTTTCCAAGAATCAACAGCAAAAGCACCATCCAAATTATGAGCTTGTTGGTAACTGTTGCTCATCTTTTTTTGTAACTCAGTTTGGTGAACTTTCTGCACAATTGGTATAAAGGGTAAGCCTAATTTTTCTGCTAGTCGTTGAGCAAAATTTGGTACAAGTTCTGGACGATTCAGCGAAGGGACACAAGTTACCCAAGTAGGAAAAGGTTGTGGTTGCCAATTTTGAATCATCTCAAAAGCACCCTGCACTAAAGCATCGTCAAAATGATTATCTTGATATTTACCCTGCTTGACTAATTCTCCCCAACCTGCATCGCCCCATAGAGATAATGCCCTGCCTGCTTCTGCTTGTAAATTATTTTTAATATTGCCTGAAAAGCCATAATTGACCAATGCTTGTGATGGCCATCTTTTGCGTGGTTCAATGATTTGGTTGCTGCGACGTAAATATTGAATTGCTTTATTTACAAGTTCGATTGAGCAAGTTTCTGTTAATAATGGTTTATTCAAGCACACAGCACATTTGCCGCAAGCAGTTGGCTGAGGATCATCTAATTCTACCGCCAGAAAACTCATCAGACATTGTTGGCTTTGCATGTATTCCAACATTCGAGCTTGTTCTTGACGGCGAATTTGCGTGATTTTTTCGATTTTATCAGTGTCCGGTTGATAAGATATTGCGGTAAGATACCATTTTGAATCTTGCTTAGTTACAGGTGCAGGAAATTCTAGTGATAGCAGTTTTAAAACTTTATCAATTTGTCCTCGTGAAAGATTGAGTTGCTGCTCTAATTGCGGAACAGAAAAACCGTCTACAGCTTCGTTGAGTGCATTTAAAATCTGTTGCGTATGTATCTCTGGAGGAAAAGCTGTATTGATAAAGTAGTTAGTGATATCATCATCCTCATTACCGCTCAGAAGAATTCCATAAGCTTTTTCTACTGCTCTACCTGCTCGTCCTACCTGTTGATAATAGTGGACAACCGAGCCAGGGCGCTGGTAATGAATTACAAATCCTAAATCTGGTTTATCAAAACCCATTCCTAATGCTGTAGTAGCAACTAAGGCTTTAATTTTATTTTGAATAAGTTCATCTTCTAATACTACGCGAGCATCACTCTCTAAATCACTATGATATGCTTTAGCATTAATCCCTTGAGTTTTTAACCAATCAGCGACTCGTTCAGCGTCTCTAACAGTTAATGTGTAAATAATTCCACTTCCCGATAAGTTAGGAAGCTGTTGGGCCAACCATGCCATTCGTGCTGCTGGACTAGGGATAGAAATATTTTGCAGATGCAAACTTTCTCTGGTTAAATTTCCTCTGGAAACACGCAGATTTGAACCCAATTGAGCAATAATATCATTGACTACTCGATTATTAGCTGTTGCGGTTGTTGCTAATACTGGAATATTTTGTGGAAGTGCTTGTAAAATTCTGACAATCCGTCGATAATCAGGGCGAAAATCATGTCCCCAATCAGAGATACAATGGGCTTCATCAACAACAAATAAACCGATACGTTGAGATACTGGCAAAAGGATTTTTTCTCGAAAATCTTCGTTACCTAGTCTTTCGGGAGAAATAAGCAGAATGTCTACTTCTCCTGCTATCAACTGTTTTGCTATTAGTGGCCATTTATCTGTATTGCTGGAGTTAATTGTTTCGGCTTTTACACCAATGCGTTGGGCTGCTGCAATTTGGTTTCGCATCAAAGCAAGTAATGGCGAAATCAAAAGAGTACAACCAGCACCTTGATCTCGTAACAAGCGAGTTGCTAAAAAATAAACTAGACTTTTACCCCAACCAGTGCGTTGGACAACAAGTAAACGCGATCGCTGCTGAAGTAATTCTTCAATAGCTTCCCATTGTCCAGGGCGAAAGTTGGCTTTGGAGTTATCAAGCGCTTGACGTAGAAGCAATAATCCCTGTTTGTAGAGGTCAGTTACCATATATACTAAGTATTTATTTGCCATTTCTGTTGTAACATCAAAGACAAGCAAAACTTAGTTGTGTTCAGGACTAAGTACAGCTTTGCGTAAAATCGTAGCGTTTTTAATGCAAGGGGATGCATTAGCATTGTTAGTCGATGCATTGGCATTGTTAGTCGATGCATTGGCATTGTTAGCCGATGCATTGGCATTGTTAGCCGATGCGTTGGCATTGTTAGCCGATGCATTGGCATTGTTAGCCGATGCATCGGCATTGTCAGTCGATGCGTTGGCATTGTCAGTCGATGCATTAGCATTGCCAAATTTACAGCAGTTTTCATGTATTTGAACCACATATATTGTAGGGGCGCAAGGCCTTGCGCCCCTACCGCATGGTCTATTTACCTGAAAATTGCTGTAATTTGCTACGAATTAATGAAATGCTGTACTAAGACCACTTCGGGAGCATCCCACTTTTTTGTGAGGCTGCACTAAATAAATGTGTGGAAATCTTCAATTGGTGTTCCACGTTTGGGTCATAGCTTTAGGCTGCTAACACTACATACTCAGTATCCATCATGCTGAAGTTATGAATTTCAGTTAAGGTGCAATACCAAAAATAGTCCTTAAGTCTAACCTAAAGCTTACTGAAAGTATGAGGCTTTAATTTCCCAAGTTATTGAAAATATATTAGTTACCATTTATCAACTTCCAAATTCTCAGCCCGATAAATTGATTATTACTGAGGGGAAAAAGCTAAATTGATTCCAGATATAGAAGTTACATTAGCAATGTAAATCTTGCATAAACAGTTAACGATGATTTGCACGTAATAAGTGCATTTAAATAACCAAAGTATTCTTCATCAAGGAGTAGAATAATGACTGCTACAAATGGTAAACGCAAAATTCGTTATGCCGTTGTTGGTTTAGGTTGGTTTGCCCAAGAAGCTGCTTTACCTTCCTTTGCCAACGCCGACAATTCAGAATTAGTGGCACTGGTTTCAGATGACCCCACTAAAAGCGAAGAACTGAGCAAAAAGTATGGTATTGAGCATACTTACTCTTACGAGGAGTATGAGGACTGTTTAGCAAGTGGCGAGATTGATGCAGTTTATATTGCGTTGCCCAATCATTTGCATTGCGACTACACTGTGCGGGCTGCTAATCAGGCAATTCATGTATTATGTGAGAAGCCGATGGCAATAACTGAACAAGAGTGTGAGGCAATGATTAAAGCTGCCAATGACAACAATGTGAAGCTGATGATTGCCTACCGCTTACATTTAGAAGAAGCCAATTTACAAGCAGTCGAAATTGTCCGCTCAAAGCAAATTGGTGAACCACGGATTTTTAACTCGGTTTTTACTCAGCAAGTAGAAGAGGGCAACATTCGTTTACGAGATGTCACAGGTGGTGGCACGCTCTATGATATTGGCATCTATTGTATTAATGCTGCACGTTATCTATTTCAAGATGAACCAATTGAAGTATTTGCTGTAGCTGCCAATAAGGGAGAACAACGCTTCAGCGAAGTGGAAGAAATGGCTAGCGTTATCTTGCGTTTCCCCAATGAGCGATTGGCAACATTTACCTGTAGCTTCGGATCTGCAAGTGTTTCAACCTATCAGATTGTAGGTACTCAAGGCGATTTGCAAGTAAAACCTGCATATCCTTGGCAGGGAGAAATCAAGCATTACCTAACAATTAATGGTGAAACTCAAGAGCGTACCTTTGAGGATCACGATCAACTAGCGGCTGAATTTACGTATTTCTCTGATTGTATTCTCGAAGATAAAGACCCAGAGCCATCTGGGACGGAAGGCTTGATTGATGTTGCTATCATTCAAGCGCTTTACCAGTCAATTGAGACGCGTCAACCTGTGCAAATCCAAACTCGCGATCGTCATCAACGTCCCACACAGTCTCAAACTATTGAGCGTCCTCCTGTTGATGATAAACCAGACCTAATTCATGCTGCTGCACCTTCTGGACAGTCGTAAGAGGATACCAAAAAATAAATTATCCATTACAGCGCTTCCGGCTATTAGACAATAAGGTTTTCGCTAGTCAAAAAACGTTATCATAACCGAACTTCTCAGTGTGAACTACCTACACGGATCTGACGGTACAGTGTAGGCTTCCGGTTTCTGGGATTTCACGTTAACTGATAAATGATGACTGTTATAGCGGTTCTCGTTTATGTGAGGTACACCCGTAAGGGCACGGCACTGCCGTGCCCCTACACTTGGCGATATAATTTTGTACCGCATCTGAGTTGGAACCGCTATAACCGTTAACCGTCATCAGTTAACGACGACAGGGCGGTGAATAATTAAGTATAAAAACTTAACAACTTAAGGATAAAGACCTCTGTCAGTTAGCGCCTGCGCCACTCTACCCACGCCTAAAGTGTAAGCTGCTAACCTTAAAGGAATTTGGCGCACCTCGGACTGCTGAATCACCCGATGGTAGGCTTGTACCATCAAATGCTCCATTTCGCGGTTAACGCGCTCCTCATCCCAAAAGACGTAAGAAAGGCCCTGCACCCACTCCAAATAACTGACTACCACACCGCCAGCATTCGCCAAGATGTCCGGTAACACTGTCACACCCCGCGCTTCTAACACCAAGTTAGCCTCAAGGGTAATTGGCCCATTAGCCGCTTCTGCGATAATCTGTGCTTGCACTTGATTCACATTTTCTTTAGTGATTTGGTTTTCTAAAGCCGCCGGTATTAAGACATCGCAAGGTAAAGTTAATAAATCTGCATTGCTAATTGGTACGGATTGTGGGAAACCCATAATACTCTTGCGATTTTCAGCAGCATAGACTTTCAACTTGGGAATATTAAGACCAACTTCGGAAAATATTCCCCCAGCAGCCGTTGAAACAGCGATAACTTTCGCACCTGCTTCATATAGTAATTCTGCTGCGGCACTACCAACGTTACCGAAACCCTGAATAGCTACTCGCACTCCTGCTAAGGATTTACCTTGCTGTGCCAGCGCCTCACGGACAATAATCATCACGCCGCGTCCGGTTGCCATTTCCCGTCCCAGTGAGCCACCAATAGAAAGTGGTTTCCCAGTTACAACCCCTGGTACCGCATGACCGACATTCACAGAGTAAGTGTCCATCATCCAAGCCATCTCACGGGACGAAGTACCCATATCTGGGGCAGGAATATCTACAGAAGGCCCTATATCTTTAATCAACTCGCTGATATAACGGCGGGTAATTCGCTCTAATTCGCCAACACTGTAGTGTTTTGGATCTATGGGAATGCCACCCTTACCACCACCGTAAGGAATACCTAACAAAGCACATTTCCAAGTCATCAGCATTGCTAGAGCGGATACTTCCCGCAATGTTACAGCCGGATGGTAACGAATTCCGCCCTTGTAGGGGCCTAAAACATCGGAGTGCTGTACGCGATGTCCAGCAAGAACCCGTATTTCTCCATTATCTAATTTTACGGGAATGGAAACCGTGACAACCTTACGCGGGTGGCTGAGAATTTCTAGCAAACCCTGATTTAAATTTAATTCTTTAGCTGCCGCTTCTAAGTAGCTACAGGCTTGGTCAAATGGGCATATATGCGCTGGAGAAGCAGGTTCTAGCGGCAGCAGTGACTTTGAAATCATAAAGTTTTTTCCTATCGCGGTATATTTGCGAACTGGATATATACACGCCTAGCTTATCTTTATTTTTTCTAAAAATAAAGAATTTGTAGTTTTTGTTACATTTTTATATTGTATATCATGCTATTAGTTCAAAGCAGTATGCGGACTAATACATTCACTCTAGACAATTTAGATTTTTCTTTAGCCTGCCCAGTTTATCGGACGGGCAGGACGCCTATTCCACAAGAGTTATATAAATTGCCGATGCTCCACAGCTAACGTTTTCAACTCCTGGGACTGGGTATCTATTCCACACAGCGAGCGAACAACAGCTAAGACAGCCTGATCAGCTTGAGCATCCCTAACGATACCGCTCATAGGGACTGCCCCTAGTTCAGTCAGGCTGACCGAATTTTGTCACGCACAAGTTTTTACCTTGCTAACGCGATCGCGGCATTCTGTCCCCCAAAGCCAAAACTACAACATAGAACCTGCCTAATTTTGCTTAGGCGTGCGACTTTAACGAGTTCTAAATCAAACTCTGGTTGCTGCAAACCTAAGCAAGGTGGTAATATTTGATGCTTTAATGCCATGAGAGAAAAAGCTACGCCTAAGGCTCCAGATGCTCCTAGTGTATGACCTGTACTTCCCTTGGTGGAACTAACTGCCACCCCTTGGGGAAACAAACGCTGGATTACCATGCTCTCCATCTGGTCATTTAGCTGGGTTGCTGTGCCATGAGCATGAATGTAATCTATATCGGCTGGTGTCAGACAACTACGTTCTAGACATTGTTTGATAGCAGCGATCGCACTTTTCCCTTCAGGTTCTGGTGAATTACTATGATATGCGTCGTTAGTTAAGCCAAAACCGAGAATTTCACCATACACTTTTGCTTGACGCTGTTTTGCCAACTCTGCTGATTCTAAGACAAATACAGCTGCGCCTTCGCCTAAAACTAACCCTTCTCGCTGCAAATCAAAGGGATAAGCGCCAGTTTTTGCCAAAGCACCCATCTGCTGAAAACCAGTCAAAGTTAGGGGTGTAATTGGCGCTTCCACTGCGCCAGCGATCGCCTGTTGACATTGCCCAGTTTGGATAAGCAAAGCTGCTTGGGCGATCGCCCAAATTCCAGTTGCACAAGCTGCCATCGGTGCCAAAACTATCCCAGATGCACCAATTTGTCTTGCAGCTGCGATCGCATTCATATGAGGTAATATATCTAGCCAATTTTCAAAAGAGGACATTGGCAAATTTACCCCGTCTTTATACATTTGCCGTGCCAGCATTTCCCAAGACGCTTGATAAGAGCGACTCGATCCAATGACTACAGCACAATCAGCTGCATGTGAAACTAACCCAGAATCTTGCAAAGCAGAAGCAACAACCATCTGAGTTAACACTGTCAATTCAGATGGTTGTTGACCAATTAAGCCTAGAGGAAGTGGTTTCAGTTCTGGAAAGGGTTGATGTAATCGAATTCCCGATTTCCCTGCAATCAAATTTTGCCAGCTATCCTCTAAGCTTCCACCCAAGGCGGAAATTAAACCAATACCAGTAACACAAACCTTAATCAATTTGCAATTTGGCCGGATAAGAGGATGAGAGAGATGAGGGAGATAAGGAACAATAATCGCTAATCTCTTATCTCCCCCTGCTCCCTCATCTCCCTCTGCTCCCCCTGCCCTCTTCCTCCTACTGCCCTGGTATTTTCAGATTTTCAGCACCCTGGGTGACTTTGGCTGAGTCAATGCGATCGCCTTGCTGAATTTTGTTCACTACATCAAGGCCTTGAGTGACATTGCCAAACACGGCGTAGTTACCATCTAAAAACGCCAAATCCGCTAAAGCAAAGTAAAACTGAGCAGAAGCGGAGTCTGGTGATTGCGATCGCGCCATCGCTACTGCACCCTGCTTATGGGGCAATATGACAGCTTGAGCAGTAGCATCAAATGGTTTATTGTAAATCGGAGTATCGGAACCTTTCGCCTTAACTTCTAAAGGTATATAACGAGCATTTCCCGTTTTTGGGTCAATATAACTACCTGTTCCCAGGCTATCTGCTGGAACTTTCGGGTCTTTGCTTTGGGGATCGCCCCCTTGAACTACAAACGGTTGGGGTTCGCGCACAACTCGATGGAAAGCTAAACCATCGTACACACCCTTTTGCACTAAATCTACGAAGTTGCCAGCTGTAATGGGGGCATTAGTGCCATCTACTTCGATAGTAATCGGCGAACCTTTAACCGTGAGCACCACAGTAGCTTTGCCTTCGAGCCGTGGCAAATCTGTTATTCCAGGAATACTTTCACTACTAGTTTGAGAAACAGATGTTGCTTCAGTAGTTGTCTTAGTACCTGCCTCGCTTGTGGTCGAGGTAGCTGTCGAGGCTGGAGAAGATGTATTAGAAGCGACTTGCTGTGTTGAACATCCTCCCAACATCAAGGCACTGATGATCGCAAGAGAAAGCAAAAATTGTGAAATTTTTAACCGCATTGCCAGTTACTGATTTAACCAGAGTATTTTATCGTCAGTCATTGGTCATTGGTCATTGGTCATTGGTCATTGGTCATTAGTTAATGGCACTAAGAAAAGATACAGCCCTTGCTCTGACTGCTTCCCAGCCTCTAGGCTGGAAACCAATTCTGGGAGGCTCCGCCTCCAGTAGCTTAACAAGAGGCAGAGCCTCTTTTGAATACATTCCCAGCCTGGAGGCTGGGAACAAGGCGACACAAGCTTTTGGGCTTTTCTTAGTGCCATTCGGTCATTAGTCTTGAGTTCTTCTCTTCCAATGCCCCATGCCCCATGCCCCATGCCCAATTAATTAAAGTCCTTCTAAAGACACTCCCAAAAACCGGGCTAAATTTGCGCCTTCTGTTTCCAACTCTGTTAAAGATAACGGTTGTCCAACCCGTGTTAAGGGTATATCTCGACGGCCCTTAATGCGTAGATAGAGGGCGCGACGGGGATTAAGACCTTCTTTAACATCCACTAGCACAGATTGCACATCTTCTATGCGGCTATCAATTTGAATTCGGCGGTTTTTGCCAGGAAACCCCCAACGGAAGATTTTGATTGTGCCAGTTTCCTGATTAAATTCGTTGTAACCGCCTCCTACATCCAATAAAATCACTAGCCAGAGGTATGTGGCCAATAGCAAGCCAGCAGTGCCATATAACCCCATAACCAATCCTTGAGGGACGAATACCAGTTGAGTTGGATCGGAAACTATGAGTAAATTAACTTTTAAATAACTGGATATGCCAGCCAATAAAAAGCCGCTTGCTCCCAAGGTAACGATAGTTGCCCAGCAATAGTTGCTGAACCGACGAGAACCGAGAACATTTTGATGCAGGAGGCGATCGCCTTTGTTAATCGTTGTTGATGCCGTCATTGAACTACCTTGGTCAGTGAGATACTCGCTGTGACATACAAAGCACACTGAATGCTCTTGCATAGAGTGGTGGCTCTCTGTACCAATCCGGCTATTGCTTAGGAGGCACTGAGAGCTATGTTTTAAGTCCTCGGCATACTTTACCGCAGACGATGAATTTTTTAGCCTGTACCCTACAAATTTTACTGTCCCGGATGATGCCTTACTTGCACTAAGGGACAAACCACTTAGGCTATTTGTATTAGTCAAGATGTTGCCAACTTCCTTTCCCCTTATCCAAAGTTTCACATGTTTTCCAGAGGTGCATCAATGGCTGTGGCGGCGAAGTAACCATCCACATTTTACCAAACATTGCTGACAAAAACTCAACTGCACCCTTCTCTATTCCTGCCACTTATATATAATTTGTTAAGGCACTAAGTCTTAAATTTCTATACTCAGTGGCTGATAAAAATTCTTTTTCCCCAAATACGGTTCGGATAAGCAGGCGAGATTCTTGAGCAAAGAAGGTTATTCAGTAATTCTTTTCTCCCCCTGCTCCCCCTGCTTCCCCTGCCCCTCTATCCTCTTTCTCCCCTGCTCCCTGCCTATTTTTCACCTTTTGGGAATGAGTTACCTACTTATGTCCATGTAGACTAAACTTTTTTTACATTTCTGAGAAAAGTTGTGTCAAATTGTAAAATTTCTGATATTCATATTATTTATAAGCTTTGTGTTTCATGCCTGATTTGCTTCTGTGTATCAGGCAAAAACCCTTAGTAGTGTGATAAGTTAAGAATCATTAAGTTACCACAAGCTAGATTACTAGCCGATGGTACGTGTAATGGCATAAAGAAAGAGAAATGCTGACTTTACTCGTCAGCAAGCTCTCAGAATCTCATTTGCTTTCACGCTTTTGAGATTGTCAAAAAAAAACGTTAATTCCTCACGGCAGTCGGTTACACTGGCTCTCCGCACTGTCTTAGAAACGTTGCAATTTTAGTAAAAAAAGAGGATTTTAGTCCGATGACCATCGCAGTTGGACGTGCGCCCAGTAGAGGGTGGTTTGACGTTCTAGACGACTGGCTCAAGCGCGATCGCTTCGTATTCGTAGGTTGGTCAGGGATACTATTGTTCCCTTGCGCTTTCCTAGCACTAGGCGGTTGGCTGACCGGCACCACCTTCGTCACCTCTTGGTATACCCACGGATTGGCCTCTTCCTATCTAGAAGGTGCTAACTTCCTAACAGTGGCAGTATCAACCCCCGCTGATAGCATGGGACATTCCCTATTGCTGTTGTGGGGACCAGAAGCTCAAGGCAACCTCACCCGTTGGTTTCAATTGGGTGGTTTGTGGCCATTCGTAGCTTTGCACGGAGCCTTTGGTTTAATTGGCTTCATGTTGCGGCAATTTGAAATTGCCCGTCTAGTAGGTATCCGTCCTTACAACGCCCTCGCCTTCTCGGCTCCCATTGCGGTATTCGTCAGCGTATTCCTGATGTACCCCTT
>NZ_JAYGHD010000024.1:0-41776 GCF_034932245.1 Nostoc sp. UHCC 0251 | reverse complement strand
TAAAAAACAAAGGCAATAGTGACTATGTTGCAATTTAAATGCCGATTAGCTTATTGACTGTGTTGAGAAACGCAAATTAAACCATAACGCCATTGAAAAACTAATTAATATCAAAGCCAGTAGTATGATTTTCCTCACATTTAAACCCACTTACGGTTAACTCAAACAAAGTTGATTTAGTTGAAATACTTTAAGCTGAAAAATAAGCGATTAGCTTAAATTAGATGATACTTCAGTTCTGAACAGTCAACCAAAACTAGTTATGATTAATTTAGAACAAGCACATAGTCAGGATATTGAAACAATTACCTATTTGTTAGCAAATATTTCCAAGCTGTTATGTTACCCACTTGTTAGAATTAGGGTGTTGCAAAACACCTTATCCCTGATAGGGATTGAAACGCTTAAAACTTACTAAATCCCTATTGGGGATTGAAATTAAGACCATGTTAGAAAACACAAACCTGAAAAATATCTCCAAAAAATTCGCTATAGCCAGAAATTCTGTTTCTTACAAAGAGAATGAGGCAATGAGAGCTATTGCATATAGCATGGATTTACTACTACCAGGTTTGTATATATGGCTACTTGGTTTTAGTATTCGCATTGGTGGGAACATACCAGATGATATTCCCTATAAATATCCCGGTAAAATTCACAGTAACACTGGAATTGCTTTAGTATTACCAGGATATAGAATTTTTACGACTTACCAGGGTAGCTATGACCCTAAACAGACATCAAATACAGGGACTAACAGCTTTTAATTGTACGGTTCTTGACTCAAATACTTTTGAAACCTTAATGACTCAGGCAGGATATTCAATCTCAGGTAGCGCACCTGCACAGTCTAATAGAATAAAAGTATGGTGGATTCATAACGAATACCCAAGAGTTGAGTCCATATATAGTCCAGACAAGAGAATAGTGATAACGGCTTATCATATTAACTGATATAGGAATCATATTTGATTTCTGAAAATATTTCAGTAGGGTGTGTTATGCCGTAGGCTAACGCACCATCCGAAGATTCTGGTGCGTTACGGAAGCCGTAACACAACGCCAGTCCGCTCAAGTCGGGAAACCCGCCCATGCGGCTGGCTCCCCTACATATACTTAGATTTTTTCATAAATCAAATACTAGTCCTATATTTTTTATTTCTATTAACCAATTTCCAGCGTGGGCAGAAAGTTTTGGTTTATAGGATTTTTCTAATCTGTAATGCTTTCAACACCAAAATCAATTAGCCATCTCCTGTAACTGATTCCAATTCTTGAGACTGCAAATGTGCGCTTTTAGATGTTGAGGCAGGTAAGTACACTGTAAATTGAGTACCTCTACCTACCTGACTGTAAACATTGACAAAACCACCGTGATTTTTAATAATACCCAACGTCGTGGAAAGTCCTAAACCTGTACCTTTGCCTACCTCTTTGGTAGTGAAAAATGGTTCAAAAATCCGTTGCTGGACTTCTGACGACATCCCCATCCCAGTATCAGTTACCACGATCGCAATATAAGAACCCACTTTAGCATCAATATTTATCTGAGCAGAATTTTCACCAATCACCAGATTTTCCGCCGCAATCCTTAATATACCGCCATTAGGCATAGCATCACGAGCGTTGACTACTAAATTTATCAGCACCTGATGTAGTTGAGTTGTGTCTCCACGCACGTACCACAGATTCTTGGGGATATCTACCTGGCAGATAATAGATTTGGGGAATGTTTGAGTAATAATTTGCTCAATTTCTGCCATCAAAGGCTGAATTTGCACAATTGTCCGTTTGCTTTCAATACCCCGTGCAAAGGACAATACTTGCTTGAGCAAATTAGCGCCGCGTCTGACATTATTTTCTAGGGTTTGCAGTATTTGCTGACTCTGGGAATCAGGCAATTTCTTCTGCAACATTTGAACTGACATTAAAATTGGCGATAGTATATTGTTGAGGTCATGGACGATACCGCCAGCTAACGTACCGATACTCTCCAAACGTTGCGATCGCAGAAGTTGAGCTTCCAGTTGTTTCTGCTGCGTAATCTCGGTATTAACACTCAAAATGGATTTGGGTTGTCCATTATCATCTCGGATCAGTATCCACCGACTTTCAACGATAATTACTTTACCTTCCCTTGTCAGTTGATGCAACTCACCCCGCCACTCACCCGTATTCATCACCCTCAAGTAAGCATCTTCTAGCTGTGGTGAATCTTTATCCAAAAGTTGCGAAACATTCTTACCCACAACCTCCTCAGCCTTCCAGCCGTACAGACGTTCAGCACCTTGATTCCAAAACAAGATTTGGTTGTGGATATTTCGCACCACAATTCCCTCAGTTGATACATCCAGCAGCAACCCTTGTTCACGGATTTTCTGTTCTGCCTGTTTTTGCTGGGTTATATCTCGCATCAGCGCCAAATGGATGAACGTGCCATCAGATTCGTTACATAGTGGTACGGCATAAGTTTCCATGTAGCGGCGAGTGCCTTTAAATCCAACGATTTCAAACTCCAAAGTCCCCTTATTACCTTGGCAGATACCTTTATGCAAGTCGGCAAAAGCTGCTCTATACTCTGGTACAATTACCGCATCAATTGGTTTACCAATCAATACATCAGCACTTTCTACTTCCATCATTGCCAATCCATAGGCATTAATTTCTAAAAGGGTGCCATCCCTGGCAATTAATTTGATGCATTCTGGTTCTGCATCTATTATGGCTCGTAAACGATTTTCACTTTGGCGTAGAGCCAGTTCCGTCTGCTGAAGTTGCCTGATATAACGCCACAACAAGTCATACAGCAGCGCCACCAGCACTAAATCCACAATAGCAGCGATAAAAAATGTAACTATCGCCTTTTGCGAACTTGCTTGCGACTGCTGCATTCCCTGCTTTAATAAATTTTGCTCTACTTCTAAAGAGTCGTGAATAAGCTGTTGGATTTCTTTGCTGATTTGCTTGTCTTTGTCAGATAAGATTTGCTGCCGAACTGCTTCAAATCCCTGGTTCTGTCTGAGGGAAATCTCTTCTTGCAGAATGTTGAGCCTATTGTTAATTTTCGGTTCCAACAAATAAATCCACTGCCGCTTTTGATGTTTATCAGTAGTTAACTTGCTGATAATCTGAATATTATTATTAGTTTTTTGATAAGCTACAAGATAGGTTTGTAAATCATCTGCATCTGCTGTAATTAAGTAATTGCGTTGTGCAGTTTCGGTATCTTTGAGTGTAGATTGAATAATTCTAAGTTGAGTAACCACTTCATAGGAGGATGTCACCCATTGCTGATTGTAAATCAGCTTAACAGTGTTGCTATATGAGACTACAGCATTAGTAAATACAACTGCCAATGCTACGATGAATATTGCTTTCAGCTTTGGGACTCGATACCATTTTTTGCTCATGCGATCGCCCTTTCTGCCGCAGATGCCCTCCATCAGTTAAAATTAAAGATTAAAAGCAAATCCTGGGAATATTTTAATGATTGTGACAGCACGGGTAACAAAATACAATCTCTTAGAGTTGTAAATATCTAGATTTTTTGGGATGATGATTTATACATAATAGTCCCATATAAATCCGCTAATTTTTAATATAAATTCATTTTTAACAGTAGAATAGCCAATACAGTTTGGATAAAATAATTTACCTATCTATAACGTTTGTAGATATGTTGCCTTGCAATTTCTCTATGTTTGGAATTGTAATTAACCCCTAATTATCCCTAAATCCAAAACAAAACCAGGGTATTGGTGTCAACTTAACATTACATCGGTGGTTAGAAACCGCCTGAAGTGAAAACTAAATTATTTATTTGGGCAATAAGCTTGACATGATTCAAGCAATATGTTAATAATTATAGTTTGTGGAAACTTTACTTCTTAATATAAGCTCTTGGCTAACGTCATTGTCATAGGTGCCCAATGGGGCGATGAAGGAAAAGGTAAAATAACTGACTTACTCAGCCGTTCCGCAGATGTTGTGGTTCGTTACCAAGGGGGTGTCAATGCTGGACACACGATTGTAGTTAAAGGTCAGACCTTTAAGCTGCACTTGATTCCCTCTGGTATTTTGTATCCAAATACCGATTGCATTATCGGCTGTGGAACAGTCATCGATCCACAGATTTTGATCGCAGAACTCGACCAATTAAAAGAATTAAATATTTCCACTGACCACCTGCTGATATCTGAGACAGCCCACGTAACGATGCCTTATCATCGGTTGATTGATCAGGCATCCGAAGAACGACGGGGAAGCCATAAGATCGGCACAACAGGTCGGGGCATTGGGCCGACTTATGCTGACAAATCTGAACGTACAGGCATTCGGGTTTTAGACTTGATGAACCCGGATGAGCTACGTGAGCAGTTGGAATGGACGATTAATTATAAAAACGTCATTTTAGAAAAGCTTTACAACTTGCCACCTCTAGATCCACAAGAGGTAATTGAACAGTATTTGGGTTATGCAGAACGCTTGCGCCCTTACGTTATTGATACATCGTTGAAGATATACGATGCGATTCAGCGACGGCGGAATATTTTGTTTGAAGGCGCACAAGGTACGCTCCTTGACTTAGATCATGGAACTTATCCCTATGTCACCTCCTCTAATCCTGTGGCCGGGGGGGCTTGCGTTGGTACAGGGGTAGGGCCGACAATGATTGACCGGGTAATTGGAGTATCGAAAGCCTATACGACACGAGTGGGAGAGGGGCCATTTCCCACAGAATTGGATGGAGAGTTGGGAGAAATGCTGTGCGATCGCGGTGCTGAATTTGGCACAACCACCGGACGCAAACGCCGCTGTGGCTGGTTTGATGCCGTCATCGGTCGCTATGCCGTGCGAATTAACGGCATGGATTGCATGGCACTCACCAAACTAGATGTCCTTGATGAATTAGAGGAAATTCAAGTTTGTGTCGCCTATGACATCGATGGCCAACGCAGCGAACACTTCCCCACAAGTTCTCGTCAATTTGCTAGATGTCGCCCCATCTACAAAACCTTACCAGGCTGGAAAGTGTCAACAACCGAGTGCCGCACCCTGGAAGACTTGCCACAGCAAGCACTGGACTATCTAAAATTCCTCGCTGAATTAATGGAAGTCCCGATCGCGATCGTCTCATTAGGAGCAAGCCGCGATCAAACCATAATCGTAGAAGACCCCATCCACGGGCCCAAACGTGCTTTATTACAAGCCGACGGCACACCTGCTACCCTGCTAAGTGCGTAAATTGGTCATTAGTCATTAGCAAAGGACAAATGACTAATGACCAATGACTAATGACAAAGGACAAATGACAAAGGACAACTTCTATGGCTATTACAGTCGAATCTCAAAAACGCCCAGAAGGCAGCAAGCCAAGAGCTTTGCGCCGTTCTGGATTGATACCTGCCAATTTGTACGGTCATAAAGGTACAGAATCCATTTCTTTAACTATTGATGCTAAAACTGTTGAGCGTTTGCTCAAAAGAGTTTCAGTTAACAATACATTGATTGAGTTAAACATTGCTGATGCACCCTGGCGCGGCAAAACCCTGCTGCGGGAACTTCAAATCCATCCAGCAAAAGGTACACCCTACCACCTTAGCTTTTTCGCAGTTGCAGGCCACGGCGACACAACTGTAGAAGTTCGGTTGCGTTTTGTGGGAACTGCTATTGGTGTTAAACAAGAAGGTGGTGTGTTAGACACCGTAATCTCGGAATTGCAAGTGACTTGTGCGCCAGAAAACATCCCAGATGTGATTGAAATCGATGTCTCTAACCTGCAAATTGGAGACAGCTTAAGTATTAGTGATATAGCTTTTCCTGAAGGTGTAACACCTCTAGCTGAATCAGAGCGACTTGTTGTGAGCGTTTTGCCACCACAAATCAGTGCTGATGATGCTGGGACAGCAACTGAAACTGAAGCAGCTTCTTAAGCTAAGTCAACTGTGTAATAATTTTTGATGATACCAGGGGGAAACTCCTGGTTTTTTTGTATTTAAACCGCAGAAGCGCAGAGGACAGAGATGACAGAAGCGACTCTTCCAGCTTTAATTCAGCAAATGTTGCAGCCTGGATTTTATCCCCATCCAGTAACAGAACCTATTCAACTAATTCAAACCCACGTTTCTTATGTCCTGCTGACTGGAGATTACGCTTATAAGCTGAAAAAACCTGTGAATTTTGGGTTTTTGGACTTTTCTACCTTAGAGAAGCGGCAACATTTTTGTCAGGAAGAGTTGCGGTTAAATCAACGGGGTGCTGGTGAACTATATTTAGAAGTTTTGCCTATAACTCTGGTACGGGAGCAATACCAGCTAGGGGGAATGGTTGAGCCTGTAGAATACGTGCTGAAGATGCGACAGTTTCCTCAAGAGGCGCTATTAAGCACACTTTTTGAACAGGGTAAGTTAAATGAGGCACGCCTAGATGAGTTGGGACGGGTGGTGGCTCAATACCATGCCGAAGCACAGACAAATGATTACATTCGCAGTTTTGGTGAAGTGCCAAAAGTTCGGGCTGCATTTGACGAGAATTATCAGCAAACTGAAAAGTATATCGGTGGCCCCCAAACTCAGGCGCAATTTACAGAAACAAAGCAATATACAGATAACTTTTTTACCGAACGTCCAGAATTATTCGCTAGCAGAATTCACAACGGCTATATTCGGGAATGTCACGGGGATTTACACCTGAGAAATATTGCCCTGTGGCACGATAAAATTTTGCTCTTCGATTGCATTGAGTTTAATGAACCGTTTCGCTTTGTCGATGTGATGTACGATGTGGCATTCACGATGATGGATTTGGAAGCGCGACAGCGTAAAGATTTAGGTAATGCCTTTTTGAATGCCTACATAGAGCAAACTGGAGACTGGGAAGGCTTGCAGGTGCTACCTTTGTATTTAAGCCGTCAAGCTTATGTGCGAGCAAAGGTAACTTCATTTTTACTAGATGATCCGAGTGTACCCGCGACGGCAAAGAAAGAAGCGACAAAAACCGCCGCTGAGTATTACAAACAGGCTTGGGACTACACTAAACCAAAGCAGGGAGAACTAATTTTAATGTCGGGGTTGTCAGGTTCTGGTAAAAGTACTACAGCCAGGTATTTAGCGCGTCAACAGGGAGCGATTCACCTGCGTTCTGATGCGGTGCGAAAACATTTGGGGGGAATTCCCCTGTGGGAAAAAGGTGGGGATGATTTGTATACGCCTGAGATGACCCAGAAAACCTACACACGCCTGTTGGAATTAGGAATTATCCTGGCTAATCAAGGTTTTTCGGTGATTTTGGATGCCAAGTATGATCGGCAGCAGTTGCGGCAAGAAGCGATCGCTCAAGCTACAAAGCACCAACTTTCCCTTCAGATTATCCAATGCACAGCACCCCTTGAAGTTATAAAAGAGCGTCTGAACAACCGCACTGGTGATATCGCTGATGCCACCGCTGATTTATTAGACTCACAAATCAAACAAGCTGAACCTTTTACTGAAGAAGAACAACCCTACGTAAAGATTTTGGATACAACTCTACCACAGCAGGCACAATTAAAATAATTCGTAATGGGCTACGCCCCGCTACGCTAACGTAATTCGTAATTCGTAATTGAAAGTAATTAGTTAATAGCCTTTTTTTACTCTATGGCAGACAAAAAGAACGACTTTTTCAGTATTTCTCCCAGCTTCTTTTCTCAGTTATTATTTGGGGCATTTTTAATATTTATATTAAGAATGACTGGCTCCGCACTAGCCCTGAGCATCTTTTTAGGAATCATGGGCGGTTTCATTTTAGGCTGGATCACAAATTTAACCGATAATAGTGCCCAGCCTCCAGCTGTAGCCTCCTCCGATGGTGTCGATACAGGACTGAAATACTGGTTATTTTTCATGCTTGGCTTTGTATATTTAGGCTATCCAGCACCCATGAGTATCTTACTAGGTGGAATGGGTGCTTTAGCTGGAGGCTGGATTACTGCTTGGTGGGGAAGTAAGGAAGAAACTAGAACTCAGTTGCCAGTTGAAGAATCACAAGAGGGCGAAGTTGAACCAACAAACGACAGGATCAACAAACGGCAAACAAGAAGAACCGCCCGCCGTTACCGTCGCGCTTCTGGAGGTAGTACAAATTTTAGGTTTTGGGAAAAGTAGTAATTTATTTGGGAATGGGAAAGAAGAGGCAGAGGAGGCAGAGGAGCAGGGGAGACAAGGGGACAAGAGGTGAGAACTTGAAACAAGTCTTTCTCCTTGTCCCCAAGTCCTCTTGCCCATGCCCAATGCCCAATGCCCCATTCCCTATTCCTCTCCCTAACTATGTTTTTATATTTATCCAAATTACTGCCACTATTTTTTTATCCACTAGGACTAGCCTGCGTGAGCTTGGTTGTAGCATTAGTCACGTTGTGGAAACGACCACGGACTGCGGCGATCGCAATTGCTTTTGCCCTAATTTTATTGCTATTTTGTAGTAACGCTTGGATCGCTAAATCATTAGTGCGATCGCTAGAATGGCAAAATCTTCCATCCGCCCAAATACCTAATGCAGAAGCGATTGTGGTTTTGGGTGGCGCAACTAAATCGGCTTTTCCCCCAAGGCCTACCGTGGATTTAAGTGAATCAGGCGATCGCGTAATTTATGCCGCACAACTATATCGCCAGAAAAGAGCGCCTATAATCATTCTGAGCGGAGGCCGCATTGATTGGCGTGGAAGTGGTTCATCAGAATCGGCAGATATGGCAACAATACTTACATCTATTGGTATTCCATCTGAGGCAATTATCCAAGAACCTGACTCTCTCAATACTTATCAAAATGCAGTGAATGTCCGAAAAATCTTGGAATCGCGTGGTATAAAACAGGTATTATTAATTACTTCTGCAATGCATATGCCGCGATCGCTGAAGATTTTCCAACGTCAAGGAATTAATGTTATTCCTGCACCTACTGACTTTCTGGTTAGCGAGGGTGAACTGCAAGAACTTGGTGGAACTCCCAAAGCCGCTATACTGAATTTATTACCTGATACCGACAACTTGCACCAATTTACCACCGCTTTAAAAGAGTACATTGGTTCTTTAGTTTATCGCTTACGCGGTTGGCTCTCATAAATTTAGGAGTTGTTAGAAAGTTAGGAGTTATGAGCTATGCCCTGAGCCTGCCGTACCCCTCCGGCGAAGCAAGCTACGCGCAGCATCTCGTAGAGAAGGGTTATGAATTATTAACTATAAAGTACGGTAATTACCTGAATTCAAAACTCCCCACTCCCCACTCCCTACTCCCCACTCCCCACTCTTAACTTTATGTCTAAAAATTTGCCTTATATTGTGCCATCCCCTCAACCCCAAGTTGAGGAAGCTTTTGCCACTTACCAAACAACCCACCAGTTCTACCACGAAATCCAGTCACGGTCAGAGTTTCAGCGTTATTGTGAATGGTATTATACAACAGCAGAACAAAACCGCCAAGAGCTTAAAAGAATGCGCGGCGAACTGAATATTTTTCAGTGGTTTCGCCGCCGATAAGTGATTTAGATGACTTCTAACTCATTTTCACGTAAATGGGCTTTAAACTTTTTGGTAAACTGGACTACAATCGGCAGATTAGCGCTTACGGGTCTGCCTTGCCATTGGGTGGCAATAGCTACTACATCGCCTTCTGTGCCTTTGATGTCAAAAGGCTGATTCCGATGTTCAGGATGATGATAAATTACTACCGAATCTTTCACGCGGACGCGATCGCCAACTTTCATAACAACATTTACACCTAGCATTTGCTTTTCCACAAGTATCTGCTACAAAATATATAATTAAATCGCTTTAAATTTGATTTAATCAGCTATTTCTTGACGCTTCATCGGGGTGCGACAGTGCATTTAACCCTCTGCGTCCAGGCAAGGCAGCGCGTTGCGGTGAGTCCAGCGCCGTAGGCGACTGGCTGAAACCGGAGGGGGATTCCTCCCGTTGTAGCGACTGCCGCACGTCTTAGCAATCCGTGCGTACTTTTTTAAGTTTTTTGCCGTGTTAATAAGTATCGTCCCTACCCACCATCTTTACCCCAAAAGTAGGGAAATGAAAGGAAATAAGCCGATATCAGATGTGCTTAGTACTGGGACAAGATATCTAACCCTTTTATCTTCAGGGAAACTGAAACTCTAAGTCAAGAAGTTTTACACAATTCAGCAAACTTAATCTACCAGCAAATGACTTTAGCAATTCGATTTTTCCTTGCCGAACAGTAGCCCAAAGCGTTTTTAGCATATCTGCTTTAGGAATAGTCATGCTTTAATTTTATGCTTCGATAGTTTATGAGGAGCGTAGACGCGCAGCGGCTTGTCGTTAGATATCGCCTTGTAGAAAACCTCAAAAACAAAGCGTAGATGCGTAGCGGCTTTGCGCCTAAGTCGTTTGTAAAATAAAGAAATACAGTCTTTCTGTATATATTTGACTTAGAATCCAGAGAAGTGGAAGTGTAAATTGTATGTCTAAGTATCAAGAAGTACTATTGCAAGCTCAAAGCCTAACTCCTAAAGAGCAAATACGCTTAATTGAAGACTTGTCAAGCTTAATTAGTCAACAGGTGACGATGACACCTAAGCCAAAGCATAGCATCCTCGAATTACGTGGGTTAGGTAAAGAAATCTGGAATGGCGTTGATGCTCAAGAATACATTAATCAGGAACGTGATTCATGGAATGGCTAGTCCAGTTACAGGGGCAAATTGTGGGTTTGGATACTGCTCCACTGATTTACTTTATTGAAGAAAATCCTAATTAGGGCTTGCTGAAAAAGAAAGAAAAGGTGGCAGTCTTTAGATTATTAGAGCCTAAAAATATATTCAGGTGCAAGAGTTGAGGGTAAAATAGTGCAAAATCCTTGCATCACAGTGGTCAAAGATGACATAGAGTATCATTAAGTCACAATGTACCGGAAAGAAGAATCAACGCTAATTCCACCAGAAAATTTTGAACTTCCATTTGAAGGAAAGTTATCATCAGATAACCGTTGGGTAATTATGGCTGATTTAATACCCTGGAAAGAATTTGAGTCGGAATATTCTTCGGGATTCTCTCCAGAGATGGGAGCGCCAGCAAAATCTTTTCGGATGGCATTAGGGGCATTAATAATCAAAGAAAAGCTAGGAATAAGCGATAGAGAAACAGTAGAACAAATAAGGGAGAATCCGTATCTACAGTATTTTCTGGGGATGTCATTATATAGTAATGACATGCCATTTAACCCATCACGACTGCATCACATAAACCCGCACCAATAAGTGCTGAGGTGGGAGCCAACATTTCCCGCATACCAGGGCCGCCAATCGGGCCTTCGTAACGGACGATAATTACATCACCGGCTTTAATCTTACCTGCAAGGATGGCATCTAAGCATTCTTCCTCGGAATCAAATACCCGTGCAGCACCAGTAATGCTGGGATTTTTTACCCCGGTAATTTTTGCGACTGCTCCCTCTGTAGCGAGATTCCCTTTCAGGATGGCTAAGTGACCTTGAGCATACATCGGGTTATTCCAAGGACGAATCACATCTTGATTGGTGGGTGGTTCATCGGGGACATCTGCTAAAATTTCGGCGATGGTTTTACCTGTGATGGTGATACAGTCACCGTGAAGTAATCCATGTACCAATAGCATTTTCATCACTTGGGGAATACCACCAGCTTGATGTAAGTCTGTAGCAATATATCTACCACTGGGTTTTAAATCGCATAAAACCGGGACACGATCGCGGATAGTTTCAAAATCATCTAGATTAAGTTCTACACCCGCCGCACGAGCGATCGCCAGAAAATGTAACACAGCGTTAGTTGAACCACCCACAGCCATAATTACAGAAATAGCATTTTCTATTGTGCCGAACATTTGCGGCATTGCCCCAGCTAGTTTTATTCCAGCTTCAGCGATGAGTGCTAGTTTATTAATCCCCATGTTACAGGGAGTGATGGTGCTGTAGGCATTAGCCACACCCACAATTGCTTTGTTAAAGTCTTCATCCTGAAAACCTACTGCACGCAGCATAGCCCGATTTGGCGATCGCTGCACTCCTTGTGTGACAACTTTACTTCTAAAATTCTCTGACGAAATTGTTTTTTCACCCATTGCTCTGGCCTCGCTCAAACCTTTGTACGAGTATGATACGTAGACTTTTTTAAGATGTCCAATATATTTTTATTTAAAATTGAGACTTATAAAATATCAAAAATATGAAACTACGACACCTGCGCTACTTTATTGCTGTAGCTGAGGAACTACTATAATTCTTTCTTTATTGGAATAATCCTTACAGCCTTAACTAGGGAGTTACTTTCCAGAAGCGAATCAAGCCAGCTTTTTCGTCATGAATACGCTGTTCGATCCAATACAGACCTAACCCACAGCCCCTTCCCGAAGCGGGAAGGGGAGCAAGATTCAAAGCCTTTCTCCTAAAACGAGAGAGGTTTGGAGAGAGGTCAAAGTGTATTGCTTCCATTCGAGAACCGCTATAGTTGAATTTAATTACCAAATATTATTGCCCTGCTGTAAATACTCACCCCGCCAGCCGATACATAATCACTTTTCCTTTCCAATTTTCTTCCACAAATACCAGATGCTCACCATTTGAACGACGAAAAGCGCGGATACCGTAGGGTATATCAATCCAGCCACTTTCGCCGCCAACTTCTGGCCCTGGTTTTAACTGTTGTACTTGTGCGCCCGTCTTAGCATTGTAGACATATACCTCTGCGGTTTTAACTGTCACGGCAAATACATAGTCTCCCGCCACACTCATCGCGGCTGTAGATACTTCGCGTTTTCCGGTGGTGTCGTAGGGAATCACAATTCGCCACTTGGGAGTACGATTTCCTTTACTCCAATTGTCAAAACGGGCAATCTCAGATCCAGCAACTCCAGCATCGTCACCGAATGCAGGGTGATCTACTGTAAAGCCTGACAAATACATACTATCTGTTTCGGGGAAATATTCGATCCGCCGCAAGTCGTTAAAGATGTTGGGAGTAGTTTGCTTTTCCATCGAACCATAGCTGTAGATGGGGTTGCCTTTAGCATCTATTCCCTGTAAAGGATAATGTCGAATGCCATCTTCTGTTCGCAAAGCTTTCCAAACATCTCCTTTGCTGTCTACCCACCAGCCGCCGATATAGGGATAATCTTTGCTGGTATCATATTCGTTGTTTTCAAATTTGCCATTACCGTTGCGATCGCGCCAGATCCATTCTCCTTGTTTTGGTTGATGCGGTGGCCAATTTCCCTTGATAAATGGTTTATCGGCGCTATTAGTACCAACAAACATTCCGGCTGGGATGGCAACTTTACCGTCTGTGTCTGGATTAAAACGATATATTTGCAGAAAGCTGTTATACATATCTGTGAGAAACAAAAACGGCTTCCCTTTGATGCGGCGAACAAAGGTTCCATCTGGCGATGTATGCAGTCGGGGATCTTGAGGATATTTGAAAGCATTTAAGGTGTAGGCTTTGTAAGTCCATTGCTTACCAGCAGGCTTACTGTAGTTCATCAGATAGTGTTCTTGTTTGGTGAATACATCTACACCATCAGTTTTAGGATCGGCATCTGCATTATCGACGAATATTAATCCTAGCGATCGCCACATTAGTTTTCCCGATGGCGAAAATTTCCGCAAATCTGTTCCTGATTTGTTGAAACCATTACTATTTATATAGATATTGCCGGAAGCATCTGTACCAACTCCGGTAAGTCCGTAAAGTTTCAAATCTCGAACTTCACCCGGAACTCCTGCATAGATACCCCCCTTACAGCCAAAACTACCCGTCTGCACAGGCTTATCTTTGATGTCATAAATCAATATTTGCTGACGCGGCCCATTTTCTGCCACTAACAGCTTACCTTGATGATTAATTGCGATGCCTGCGGCGGTAAACAACGCAGTTGGTTCAACGATATCTGCAATCTGTTGAGACAATTGCTTTCCACTCTGGGAATAATGGAGAATCTTGGCAGGCTTACCAGCATTTTTGCTTTGAATAATCCACAGATTTTTTTGTGAATCAATAGTTATTGCTCCCGGATTAGCAAAGGTAAAACTGCGGAGTTCCTTCATCGTCTCAGTATCATAGACACGAATCTGGTTAGCAGCAAAATCACTCACATACAACTCATTACCCACAGTTGCTAATCCAGTGACTTCACTTTTAGTACTGGTAATTAACATACTTTTATCCCAGCCGCGCCCTTCAGGAAAAGGTGCTGGTTTTCCTGTCAAGTCATAGCGTCTAACGGAATACCAAGTTGTTCCTTCTGGTGGGTAATCTTCTTTTGTATTGCCCCTCGATCCCTGAGTCATGGCAATGTAAATATATTTACTATTTGCTGTTACAGCTTTGCCACCGCCACGACTCCAGCCGTGAGTATCTTCAAGGGCACCAATAACCTTACCATCCTTATATATTCCTGCCTCTGTTCCCGCCTCATCCCAGTGGCTATTGGTATAAACTGTGCCATCAGGGGTAACAAACATTGCTTCGATATTGTTTTGTACCCGCAGATTTCCACTGCCAATTGTATTACCTATCCACGATGTTTTATAGGTAAGTGTGGATGTTCCAGTTGTCGCCCAGTCTGTTGTAATTCCAATGGTAGTAACAATTACTCCAACAGTCAGACTGAGTAAAAAGTTAAAAGTTTTGCTTTTTTTTAAATATCTAATATTGAATATTTTTTGGATGTGCTGATTGAGTTTATGACGTAGTTGTAGTAACTGCGTAAAAAATTTATTTTTCATATATTTTTTAAGCTTTTAATTATTTATCTACAACCATTTTTGATAAAATCCGCAAGAAAAATAACTATTTTTAAGTATTTAAAATACTAGCTAACCCTGAATATGATAATTAGGAAGTTATTTTACATAAGCTTTACAAAGCTCACCTTATTCTTTAAATTATTAGCTAATATCTTTAAAAAACTCTTCAGGTATTAATATTTACTTTTAATTTAAACAAAATGGTAATAATGAATACAAAAATCTTCTGTATTCATTGCCTAATAGCGGCTTTTCTCTTTCTCTGCATAGCATTCACCTTCCTTGGGTGGTAGGTATAATATATATCTACTTCAGTATTATTTAGTTAATAAAAACACAACAATTCTTTATTGACGTTGACATATAAATAGTTTATAAATTGGTGTTCTATAAAAAACTCTTATTGCTAATGTGTATTCGGAAATTCTAGTGATTCAGGTTTGGATACAGATATAGACGCGCACCACTGTGCGCCTGTTTTAATATATTTATAGGAAATACATCAGTGGAAAAAAAATCAGAAAATTTCTCTTCATCATCTGCATCTATTCTCACGTTGGGATTAGGCTGGTTTCCTAAAAGTCCCGGAGGGTTAGAAAGGTATATTTATGAACTAACTCATAAATTAGCAGCAAATCAAGATCAGGTTGAATTATGCGGAGTCGGTTTACCAGAGGCTGAAATAAATTCGCCGATTAAGCTGACTAACTTGGCTTCTGTTGATAGTGCTATTTGGCAAAGATTATGGTCGATTCGCAATAACTTTCAGAAAACAAGAACAAGTAAACCAGATGCTATTAATCTGCACTTTGCACTATATAGCTTTCCTCTTTTGGATATTTTGCCAAAGGGAGTACCAGTTACTTTTAACTTTCATGGGCCTTGGGCTTCTGAGAGTCAGCAAGAGGTAGTTAATAAAAATCTCAGTCTTTTGATCAAGCACTGGCTAATAGAAAAAAATACTTATAATCGCTGCGATCGCTTCATTGTTTTGAGCAAAGCATTTGGTAAAATTCTACATGATAAATATCAAGTACCGTGGAGCAAAATTAATATTATTCCTGGCGGAGTTGATATTAACTGGTTTCAGCCAAATTTATCACCCCAGGAGGCTTGTACAAAGCTAGGCTGGCCAACTAATCGCCGGATAATATTTACATCTCGCCGCTTAGTACATCGAACCGGTGTTGACAAATTGTTGCAAGCACTGGCTATAATTAAGCCCAGAATACCAGATGTTTGGCTAGCGATCGCAGGCCGTGGTCACATCCAAGCTGCACTACAACAACAGGCTACAGAATTAGGACTAGACGACAACGTTAAATTTTTGGGTTTTCTACCTGATGAGCAATTGCCTATAGCTTATCAAGCTGCTGAATTGACTCTTATGCCTAGCCAATCTTTTGAAGGTTTCGGATTAGTAATAATCGAGTCTTTAGCCTGTGGTACTCCTGTTTTATGTACCCCAGTTGGGGGTATGCCAGAAATTTTATCAGAATTCTCACCCGATTTAATTACTACTTCAACCGAAGCCTCAGCCATTGCTGAAAAATTAGAACAAGTGCTTTTGGGAAATATTCCTATACCTTCACGAGAAGCCTGTCGCCAGTACGCTACCACACACTATGACTGGAATCAAATCGCCCAACAAGTACGGAATGTTCTATTAAATTAAACTAGAGACGCAAAAATTGCTTTGTAGAGACGCGATTTATCGCGTCTGAATCTTATTGTATTATAAGGAAGTTTTATGAGAATTTTTTTCTTAGACCAAAGTGGTAAACCAGGCGGTGCCGAATTATGTTTAATAGATATTGCTAAACCTTATGGCGATCGCGCTTTGGTAGGTTTATTTGCAGATGGTTCATTTAAAGATTTACTACAACAAAATAATATCCCAGTAGAAGTTCTCGCAACTCAAGCAATTCAAGTTCGCAAAGAAAGCAGTTTGCTACAAGGATTAAAGAGTCTGGGACAACTTGCGCCTTTAATTACTAAGGTAGTTAAAAAAGCACGTGAATACGATTTAATCTATGCCAACACCCAAAAAGCATTAGTTGTCGGAGCATTAGCAAGTTTTTTTAGTCGTCGCCCTCTGGTTTATCATTTACATGATATTCTTTCCACAGAGCATTTTAGCCAAACTAATCTTCGTATTGCTATTAATTTAGCCAATCGTTTTGCATCATTAGTAATTGCTAATTCTCAAGCTAGTAAAACAGCCTTCGTGCAAGCAGGAGGGCGCTCAGATATCATCGAAGTTGTCTATAACGGCTTTGATTCAAAAGAATATCAACCTGATGAGTCTGACATTAATGAATTACAGCAGCAGTTAGGATTGTCAGGAAAATTTGTAGTTGGACACTTTAGCCGTCTTGCACCTTGGAAAGGGCAGCATATTTTAATTGATGCCCTTGCCAAATGTCCGCCAGAGGTGACAGTGATTTTAGTCGGTGATGCACTGTTTGGTGAACAAGATTATGTCCAAAAGTTACACCAACAAGTTGCAGATATGGGACTAGAAAACCGCGTCCAATTTTTAGGATTTCGTTCAGATATTCCCCAGTTAATGGCAGCTTGTGACTTGGTAGCACATACTTCTACTTCGCCAGAACCCTTTGGTAGAGTGATTGTTGAGGCGATGCTATGTGGAAAACCTGTAGTTGCAGCAAAAGCTGGAGGTGCAATGGAATTAGTAGAACATGGCCTTAATGGTTTTCTCGTGACACCAGGAGAACCCCAGGAACTTGCACAAGTAATTATCACCTGTCTTCAGGAGACAGAAATAATTGCAACTATGGCCAATAATGCCAGAACTACGGCTAGTGGGCGTTTTGATGTTGCAATTATTAATCAGCAAATTGCCCAATTGCTGTCTCACATATAGACCTAACCCCCAGCCCCTTCCCTACAAGGGAAGGGGAGTAAGATTCAAAGCCTCTCTCCTTTTAGGAGAGAGGTTTGGAGAGAGGTCAAAGTGTATTGCGGGATAACCCCAGATTCAAGTCTGGGGTTTATGGGTGTGATTACAAACCAACTAATTCACGAGATTCTAAATCAGAGAGTTGTTGAGCGATCGCTAATCTTGTTTCCAACTTTGCTACACTAAACTGGTTACGCAGATATTCCAAATGAGCGATCGCATTTGCTTTCTCGTCAGTTAATCGAATTTGGGCGTCTATTGCTTTTTGATATTCCTGATTCACAAGCAGCACTTCAAAGCGACGAGCCTTGCGTTGAGCATCATTTTTCAAATCCATCTCAAAGGCGGCGATACGATCTGCATTGCCTTCAAATCGATTAATTTGGTGCTGCACTGCCATCAACTGAGAGTCTATTTCATTAGCCCGTTGAGCAGCTTGTGCGATCGCAGCTGGATAATGACTCAGTTGCATCATTTAATCATTTTCCTCGTAGGTCAAAAATGTAGTCTTTAAGTATAAGACTAGCCCTTGAATGCGTTTTCCAAAAGGCTGTCACAGAGCAGTTTTACACTTAACTAAGCTTGGTGGATGCTATATAATTATTATAGTACAAATATACTAAAATAGCGACTAAAGGCGATGTTTGATGTGCAGAGATTGCGATATTAGCCGTCAGACTTCAGCCTGCGGTTACACGAAGTAATATCAATTTGAAAAATGATTGCGACAGATGAACAGAGAAAACCCAGATACACCAAGCGGTTTTCAATCCAAAATGGTATAAGCCTGCATAAGCAGGCTTTATTTTCGGCTAAATTTTACACTGTACCTCAAGCCGCTTCCCGCAGTTGTGGTTGTGACGGCACACTCACTTCTGGAAATGAAAGCGAGAGTTGTTCGGCTTGAGGGACTGCGGCTTGCTCCAAAACTTGAACTTCGATATTCACACTTACTAAATAACTGCCTGTATCAGCACCAACCGCTTCAGCAATTAGTTTGGCAATGTCTGGGCGTTTGGCAGTCAGTGGGTCACGTAAAATACACCGATCCCATTCATGCTTGGCAGTCGGATTGAGGTTGAGAATGTAATGCTTCATCATCGAACTAACCCTTGAATCCATCTTCCAGAAGGTTTTCACAGAGCCGTTATGTATTTGGCTAGGCTTTGTGAACGCTACAACTATTATAGTATATTTGTACTAATTTAGGCAATATCTGAGTGAGAAAGTAGGGGATATAGACCATTTGTAGGAGCATACAGGTGTGTATTAGCCATATATCCCATTTTAGGGGCTGTATTTTAATCCAGACGGGAATAATCGAAGTGTGATGTCTTAGATTGGGCAAAGCGAACGCCACTATTTATCTATTCTTTTCTTCTCTAATTTGGTAGTGGGTCTGAATCCCTAATCCCCAATTCAAGAAAATCTGCCCATAGGTAATTTCTAATATCAAGCTATTGCAACTAAGCTTACAAAGTAACGCCTAATTTTTATATAAATTGCTATATGGTAGATATCTATATTATTGACCTATTTGTGATTGGTCTACTTTTACTGATGGTCACATTAGGGTCAGGTTGGATTGCTCGTTTACCTCTTTCTTTTGCCCTTATCTATCTCCTAGTTGGTGTTTTGCTGGGTCCTTACGCCTTTGGGCTGATTCAATTACGTCGAGATGACGTTTTTAATGCCGAAGTGCTGGAAAAAATAACAGAACTTGTAGTAATTATTTCTGTGTTTAGCTGCGGCTTAAAAATTGTTCGCCCTCTAAGGTTGGGGGCTTGGGGTATTACGGCGCGATTGATAGTATTTCTGATGCCAATTTCAATTTTGGCTCTGGCTGTTGTGGGTAAATTGTTTTTAGGGATGAATTGGGGAGAAGCGATTTTATTAGGAGCAATTCTTGCACCTACCGATCCAGTATTAGCATCAGAAGTACAACTGACCGATATAAACGACCAAGATGAGTTGAGATTTGGTTTAACTTCTGAAGGTGGGTTAAATGATGCTTTAGCTTTTCCCTTCGTTTATTTTGGTCTTCATGCATTAAAAGATGATAACTGGGGTAACTGGTTGCAAGAGTGGATTGCGGTTGATTTAATTTGGGCGATCGCAGCTGGCATTGTTATGGGAATTGTTGTTGCCAAATCTATAGTTTGGATTGAAAAAAGAATTCAAAAACGCCGTCGGGCCGATGAGTTAATGGAAGATTTTATTGCTATCAGCACAATTCTAATAACTTATTCTTTAACAGAAATGGTGAATGGTTATGGATTTTTGGCAGTATTTGTTGCTGGGTTAGTTGTCCAACGCAGTTACAGAAATCCTGAAAAACCGCTAGCACAGTTGGAATTTGTTGAGCAACTTGAAAAACTTCTGGAAGTTGGGACAATTCTACTATTGGGATCAATATTATTATTGCAACCAATGCTTAACTATGCTATGCAATCTTTATTAGTAATAATTTTATTATTATTCATAATCCGACCTGTAGGAGTTTGGATTAGCACAATAGGCAAACGCCCTGTAGAGTCACACCGCCGAACCTTTCATCCAGGAACTAAATGGTTGATTGGATGGTTTGGTATTCGCGGTGTCGGTTCTTTATATTATCTCGCCTATGCCTTTGGTAATGGCTTAAAAGGTGAAGCTGCCGAACAAATTGCTTGGATAACTTACACTACTATTGTAGCTTCTGTGATTATACATGGCATCAGTTCAACTCCATTAATGAAGTGGTATGAGCGCAATATTGCGAATAAGATAAAGTCTAATCCTCCCACTACAATAGAAGAATTTGAGTAAAAGCAATTTTTGTTTTTGTAGGGTGTGTTATACCAAGGGCTAACGCACGAATGGCACTAAGATAAGCCCAAAGTCTTTTGTCGCCTCGTTCCCAGCCTCCAGGCTGGAAACGAATTCTAAGAGGCTCTGCCTCTCATCAAGTAACTGGAGGCGGAGCCTCCCAGAAGCGGTTCCAAGCCTCCAGGCTTGGAACCAGTCAGTGCAAAAACTGTGTTTTTAGGTCTATATTCCCTATTTACCCGTCACCTTTTCGATAACTTCTTTCGCTTTTTCACCAAAAGTTTCTGGGGGATTTTGTTCTTGTTCAGCCTTCAAATTCCTTTCGTAAGTCTTCTCTATAGTAGTAAGGTTTTTTGAATCTTTTATTGCTTGCTCATAAGCTTCTTGTCGTTCTTCTTCTTGAATGCCAACACCTGGGTCAAATTCGTTAGCGCGATTAATTTTTTCTTCAGAATTTGGTTTATACTCTGGCGGTATTAGCTTTAATTCTTCAAGAGTAGTTGCATAACTAGGTTGCTGAACGAAAATGAAAGAACCTGACAAGCTAATGAAAATAATTAAACCAACGACCAAAAATCTTGAACGTAACGCTTGCTTTAAAGTTAATAAAATTTTTTGCACGAAAACTACTCCTGTTGTTCTGTTATAAGCCTTGGTCATGTATAAATATATTCAATATTTCAGGCTCACAGGCATCCTAAATGTTTAGGTACAGTTTTTACTTCTACCGCAAGGTATATTAATTTTTAGCTTTAGTAGGTATGTACATTTGTACGCCCCTAACTATGTATCTGAATATTTCGTAAAATCGAATGAAATTCTTACCCGCTAAAGCGTGGTGTAAATCAAGCTACCATTTGAAATAAACAAAAGCCTTGATATAAAAAACTTTTGGCTTTTGACTTTTGACTTCCGCCTTGCGGTACCAGTGTGCTTAAGCCAAGCGTATTAACCTATAACCATTTGTGATTAACTTTAATTGCTCGGCTTTGCATTACTTCTTCAAATAAATCTGTTGGTAGCGCTTCTTCCACAGCAAAAACACCTGGTTTCTTGAGTTTACCTTCTAGCAATAACTGGGCAATACTACCTGTACCGCAACCAGAAGCTACTGCTGTATTTTCATGTACTACAGTTGAGCAATAAACGGCGGTTTCACCATCTTTTTGCCCTGTAACTTCTGAACGAACTGCTACACCAATCCCACTAAAATTATTAGTGACATCTGTCATTGAATGGCTGACATGAGACAGAAATTCAATCATGTAACGGCGCTGCATTAACCACTTGGGAAAAACGTGTGCCGCAATCCAAGTTAGGTGATTGTAAAAATCAGGAACAGAGCCAAACTTAGTAATTACAGTTTTTACAGATGGGAAAGCTTTGGGCAGTGTAAAGGTTTCTGGCATATCAAACCAGTAAACTCCGGTGCGTCCATAAGGAGGTGGAAAATCAACTAATTCTCTTTCACTATAAGGTTTGATTATCTTCCATTTTCCATCTATCCAAGTCTCAAAAGGATACTGCAATCCAAGAAAAGTTGTCCGCATCACTGTAATGCCAGCACCGCCAGAACCGGAAACTAAATAACTTAAATGGATCTTTTCTGGTTTATCAAATTGTTCAACACCTTGACGTACCATGCTGTTAGAAATACCAGGAAAAATACCAGTATTAATAATTGCCGTCACCCCAGCAGCAGCAGCTTGTTCATTATACTTGAGAGCCTTGCTGGTATAAGAACGATGGTCGCTGACATCTACATAATTAACGCCTTGAGCAATACAGGTTTCAAGAACATTAGTATCTCGATAGTGAAATGGGCCAGCACAATGAATGACTAAGTTAGAGTTTGCGATCGCATCTCGCAACTTGTCAACTTCTGCCAAGTCCAACACCAAAAACTGCACTTGTCCTCCCGAAGACAAGCTAACAGCCTTCCCAAACTCCGCAGAACGTCCAGTAATCGTAATTTGAGCTTGCGTATGGGTAGCGAGATCCTGAGCAACACTGCTACCAATCCGCCCTCGTCCACCTAGAATTAAAACGCTGTCTGTCATTACTCCAGCATTCGCAACAATAACTTAATTTGACCAATTTTTCGTCCCTTTTGCCATCGGTTACAAGTATGACTTACTTGCTAACAGAGGAGGACTTTTTAATTACTGGTATTTGATAAGTTATTGCGCTTCAATTTGCCTAACTACCGTCAGCGCCGAATAACTCACCCCAGCAGTACCTTCCCCTGGATGGGTGGAATCACCAACTAACCACAAATTCTGGATGGGGGTACGATTGGCGAAACCAAAGGGGCCAAAGGTAGGAATCCTTTGACCAATACCGCCAACTATACCGCGATCGCGGGCTGTGAAATGAGCAAAAGTGCGCGGTGTTGCGGCTTCTTGATGAATAATCGTTTCTGGTTTGAGATAGAAGTATTGGGCAAGACGAGCGATCGCTTCTTGGGTAAACTTTTCTTTTAGTCCTTCATAATCTTCAGTCTGCCACCACTGTGCAGGATCGACAAATGAAGAAGCAATAATTGTCGCTTTCCCCTCCGGTGCGCGACCATCTCCAGGATGACTGACGGAAACAAACAGAGAATTATTTTCGCCAATGGGGCCATTGACATCATACAGAAATTGCAGGTGGGGAGGGCATCCAGACGGAATCGCGCTGGCATCTACACCCAAATAAACCACAAACGCGCCTGATGCTTGGGGTAGTTTTTCCACCCGATTTTTATATCCAGATGGCGCTTGTTCTCCCAATAACTGCACCAAGTTTTGCACGGTGACATTAGTAACTATGTGGTCGGCGGCTTCTGTCCAGACTTCGCCAGTTTTCTGATTTCTAATCACTACAGCAGTAGCTTTGCCGTTTTCTACTTTGATTTCTTCTACAGTGTGGCGCATCAACAATTTGCCGCCATCTCTTTCTAAGGATTGTACCAAGCGATCGCTTAATACTTGCATACTTCCCTGGAGGTGAAACAATCCTTGTGGCAGTTGGGATACACTCAACGCTGTAGCTGCATAAAGTAATGCTGTATTCTCTGCATCCACCTGGGAGTATAGCTTCAGTTGCAAATCTAAAAAAGTTCTCAGTCGTTGGTCATTTCCCAATCCACATAACCGTAAAGCATCTCCTACCGTAAACAAAGTGAAGGGGACGGTAATTAATGTACTGGGACGCACCGCTTGCGTTAGCTGCCACAAATCCCATAAATTACGCGGTGGTAGCACCGGATCGCGTCCTTGAAATTCCCAACTGGCATCAAACAAAGTTGCCATCAATTGCCAAAACGGTTCGCTACCGGGAAACTGTTTTTGTCGTTCCTCTTGCCATTTCTCTTGGTCGCGCCAGACATTAATTGGCGTGCTTTCCCCAGGTAAATAGACCGCACAAGCAGGATCACAAGGCGTTGCTGGCGGTAAATCTATTTCTAATTCTGAGAAAATGCGGTGGTGAATTCCCCCTGGTTCCAACCCCGCCACCTGAGTTGCGCCTACATCAAAGGTAAATCCCTGCCGTTTAAAGGTAGAAGCACAGCCTCCTGGTACGAGGGCCTGATCCAAAATTAAGACGCTGTAACCTCTATGAGCTAATAATGCTCCAGCAGTCAGTCCACCTATTCCGGCACCGATAACGACGACATTAGAGTTACTTTTGTCAAGAGCAATGCTGGACATTGATTTAGTTTGTTTAAAATTCTTAACATTTTTACTTATAATCTTACCTTAATCTCTAAGTTGAATGGGATTGAAGGGTGCGTAGGCGTAGCCCGCCGCAGGCATCGCAGATAAAAGGGCGGTTAGAAACCGCGTCTACACAGGCAAAACCCGCCTGCGCGGGTTAAATAAAAAATCTTAATTTTCTCTTAGCCCACGGAGTGGACTTTGTTTGTATAGCCCCGAATTCCATTCGCAGGTTCTTAATTTTACACGCTACCCTAAACCCAGAAAATTGGAAATCAACGGTAAGAGATTGCTGCAATCTTCAACCAACTTTGTAGCACTGGGTAAACTAGAAATTGTCCCTTTTAAAATCTTTATAGCTGTTTTCGCCGCTTTTTGCATTGCTCCCTCTTGAGGATTTTTCCCCGCTTCTGCTAAGGCTTTCACTTGTTCTAATGCCTCAGCTTTATCTTCTTGAGGTAAGTTTGTATCAGCCTCAATCGCTACTTGCAATTGCGTCAACAATTCCTTAATTCCCGGTTTATCAGGTTCGGGAGACGCTGGTAACTGGTTGATGGTATTTGTTACCGTACCGCTAATATCACCTAAATTCAAAGCTTGTCCACTGGCATTAAAATCTCTGCCAACACTGCCAATTTCAATTTTGCGACTGGCATCATTGCTGTTAGTCATATTTTTATTCTCAACTTTATTATCAACTTGAACATTAATCGGCTTATTAGCTAATAATTTTACAATCTCTGCCATCTCTCCACTTTGTTGGCGATAGATGACTATTTCATTGTCTTTAGCTTGTAATTGTGCTTTATATTTTTCTTCTACAGCTTGCAATGCTAATTGATAACTTTGCGTAAAATCGCTATGAATCTTTTCTTTATTGGCACCATCAGGTACACCCACCTTAACGACAACAACCCCATCACCTTTATTTTCAATACTTTGTAGAGCTAATTTCGTGTCTTCATTTTGGTTTTGTACTGTTTGGAAGGCGTTAACAAAAGCTTTCCAGTCAATACCGTTGCGGAAAATTAAATCAACAGTATTTAAAACCTCTTCAAAGAGTTTAGTAAATTCTCCTAGTTGAAATTCTCCACTACTGGGACGACGTTCTCGGTCATCGGTTTCAGGCTTTGGGTTTTCGAGAAGATAGATAAAGCGACAATCTACATTATCTAACTTGGTTGTACTTTCAATATTCCACGCTTCTACACAAGCACCTGTCATTTGAGCGCTGGTAAAATCAGTGCTAACAGCTTGAGTTAAAGTCAGATTTGCCCCTTCTAAGCAAGCTCCTTGGAAGGTGGCTTCACTAATATAAGCGTCTTTAAGATTAGCTTTTTTTAAATCTGCACCTATTAGGTTAGCGCCTTTCAGGTTTGCACCAGCATAAGATTTTCCTCGACCATTGCCACTTACGAGTAATTTTAGAAGAGCTAATTTAGTTAATATTGAGTCGTCTACTCTGGCTAAGTCAAGTTTTTTTACTTCATAAAAACGGGTACGTGTAAGGTTTGCTTTTCTAAAATCTGTGTTTTTCAGGGTTGCACCAGTAAAATCAGCATCGGTTAAATCGGCATTGCGAAAGCTAGTTCCACCTGTAGCAGCAAAGGCAAGAGCAAATGAGCGAATCCAAGCATCTCTTTCATATCCTGCTAAACTACGCCAGCCGATGTAAGCGCTAAATAGTGTGAAGGCTACGGCTCCGGCTCCGGCTCCGGTGAAGGCTATGGCTACGGCTATGGCTCCGGCTATGGCTCCGGTTACGACTTCGGCTACGGCGAAGGCTCCAGCGAAGGGGAAGGCTCCGGCTACGGCTATGGCTACGGCTATGGCTCCGGCTATGGCTCCGGTGAAGGCTCCGACTCCAGCTCCGGGGAAGGCTCCGGCTACGGCTATGGCTATGGCTTCGGCTTCGGCTCCGGCTATGGCTTTGGCGAAAGCTTCGGCCATGGCTTTGGCGAAAGCTTCGGGTTCGGTTATGGCTTTGGCTATGGCTTTGGCGAAAGCTTCGGTCATGGCTTTGGCGAAAGCTTCGGTTTGGGCTTCGCCTGTGGGGAAGGGGAAGAGGAAGGCGAAGGCGGCTTTGGCTCCGGGTCTGTTTAAGGCGAAGGTGAAGGCTCCAACTACGGCTACGGTGAAGGCTCCGGTGAAGGCTCCGGCTACGGCGAAGGCTCCGACTACGGCTTTTAAACCAGCTGTTAAACCTCTGCGGCTAGTGACAATAAAAAAGACTGCCGCCATAACCAGGGAGACTATCCCAACAACGAAGTTACCAATGTTTTTGAAGTCGAGAATACCTGTTACTGATGAACTAATGAAGATTGATAAAGACCCTGATAGTGCTGATACCAGCCATGAGATTATCAGTAACCCAATAGTCCAACGTCGCGGTAGTCCAGCCTTAGCACCTGTAAAATCAGCATCTTTAAGAATTGCGTTAGTAAAATCTGCCCCTCTAATATCCTTACCGCTAAAGTTAGTCCCAGTCAGGTTTTGACCTTTAAAAGAACGACCTCGAAGATTTTTATCGGAGTAGTCTAGCAGCATAATCACTAATTCGTAATTCGTAATTTGTAGTTCGTAATTAATAAAGTCAGATTAAATATGGGTTTTGGGGTTTGAATCTGGTGACGGATTTTAGAGAATTGATATTACTGAGATTTTATACAAGTTTGCTGTGCAATATTTCGGGTTTTGGCAAAATACAAAAATTTTGGATGCAACACGCACTATAAGAGCATAACTGAGGTATTAGCTGAGGTAGAAGCATTTTCAATTGCCTATTCAACGTTTTAGCCTTAACGTAGAACTGCTAACTATATATTAAAAACGCAGGAGCGATCGTGGGGCAGGCAAAGGAGCTAGGGCAGATTATCATCTTGAATGGTGCCCCGCGATCGGGGAAGTCGAGCATTGCCGCAGTCATCCAGGAGACATTTGATGGTCTTTGGATGAACTTGGGTGTTGATAGCTTTATGCAAATGACTCCCGCACGATACCTGCCTGGGATCGGTCTGCGGCCAGGGGGAGAACGCCAGGATATCGAACCCCTTGTTCCTATTTTGTACAGTGCCATGTATGAGTCCATTGCCGCCCACAGCCGCTTGGGTCTGAATGTCGTGGTTGATGTCGGACACCATGACGCCTACGCAATCCCGCGAGGTATTCTGGCCGATAGTGCGCGGCGTTTAAACGGATTGGCGGTCTTGTTTGTAGGCGTTCGTTGCCCCATTGAAACCATTATGGAACGGCGACAAAAAACGGCGGGGAAAGTGGGAAGTGCAGCCGACTCGTTGATACCACATCCGGTTCAGTTATGGCAACGTGAAGTCCACATCCCTGGCATCTATGATCTTGAAGTCGATACCTCGTTGTTAAGTTCGGGTGCGTGTGCTGAGGTGATACGCCAGCATCTCGCAGATATTCCAGCACCATCGGCATTTCAACGACTTGCTGCACACCATATTTAAGCTGTTGTTATCAATATTATTGCAACTGGGAGCAGCTCCTGAACTTATGGGAGCAGTTCCCGGACTTATGGGAGCGGCTCCCGGACTTATGGGAGCAGTTCCCGAACTTATGGGAGCAGTTAACCGTTCAATCTGATGCTCCTGAGATGATGAATGGAAGCTGGTATAGTTCTGTTACAGAACATCGTTTTCGAGGAAAAAAGCCAAATTAGCAGTGATAAAACCAACAGAAGCAGAATATCCTCTCGATTGTCATTTTCTGATAGAACAGTTATTAGATGAAGATTTTTATGGAGACAGTGATTAACAGTTATTAGTTGTGTTCCATAGTTAAGTTACACAAAAATACATTGTCAAAACGGAAACATTATATTACGGAAAAGATGGTGGTGGCAGGACACGATTAGAGTATCTGATAATTTCTTTGCCCGATCGCGTCTTCTTTGAGCTTTTGCGTCTTACCCACTGCCCCAATCGACCTTTGCCAAATTGGCGTGAGATATATCGTGAGATATATTGTATGTTTATTACTACAATTACTATTGATGCTAGATAATGGGAAGGCTTTGACATTTTCTTGCCAATCTAGCCCAGGAAACAATAATTAACACTTATGCGAACTCATTATTGCGGCGAACTCCGAAAAGAACATATTGGAGAAACTGTTACCTTTTACGGATGGGTAGACCGTCGCCGCGATCACGGTGGTGTGATATTTTTAGATTTACGCGATCGCTCTGGAATTGTCCAAATCGTCAGCGATCCGCAACGCACCCCAGATTCCTACGAAGATGCGAACGCTCTGCGAAATGAATATGTTGTCGAAATCACTGGTAGGGTAACGCAACGTCCCGAAGAATCGCTGAATACTCGCATCCCAACAGGCGAGGTAGAAATCTACGCCGATAAAATTGAACTCCTGAATGCTGTTCGCAAACAGTTACCTTTCCAAGTTTCGATAGCTGACACCGAAACAGTGCGGGAAGACTTGCGGCTGAAATATCGTTATTTGGATTTGCGACGCGAACGCATGGCGCAAAATTTGCAACTGCGTCATCAAATTGTCAAAGCCATGCGTCGTTATCTAGAAGATTTGGAAGGTTTTATCGAAGTCGAAACCCCAATCCTTACCCGTTCTACCCCAGAAGGGGCGCGGGATTATGTTCTACCCAGTCGCGTCAATCCTGGCGAGTGGTATGCTTTGCCGCAATCACCCCAGCTATTTAAACAATTGCTGATGGTATCCGGCTTGGATAGATATTATCAGATTGCCCGTTGCTTTCGTGACGAAGACTTACGCGCCGACAGACAACCGGAATTTACCCAGTTGGACATGGAAATGAGCTTCATGTCCCAAGAAGAAATTATCGAACTGAATGAAAACTTAGTTTGCCATATCTTCAAAACAGTTAAAGGCATTGAGTTGCAACGTCCTTTTCCCCGCCTCACTTACGCTGAGGGTATGGAACGCTACGGGAGTGATAAACCAGATACCCGCTATGGTTTGGAATTAGTTGATGTCTCAGATATTGTCAAAGACTCTGGTTTCAAAGTCTTTCGGGACACTGTTACAAATGGTGGTATCGTCAAAATCCTGCCCATTCCCAACGGTAACGATGTAATTTCTAATGTCCGCATTAAACCAGGCGGTGATTTATTTAAAGAAGCCAGCGAAGCCGGTGCTAAAGGTTTAGCTTATATCCGCGTCAGGGATGATGGCGAAATTGACACCATTGGGGCGATTAAAGACAACCTCAGCGAGGAACAAAAACAAGAAATTTTACGCCGTACAGGTGCAAAAGCTGGACATCTACTGTTGTTTGGGGCAGGGGAAGCTGCTACAGTTAATAAGACATTAGATAGATTACGGCAAGCGATCGCTAGAGAATTTAACTTAATTGATCCAGAAAAAATCAACTTACTCTGGATTACAGATTTCCCCATGTTCGAGTGGAATGCTGACGAAAAGCGTCTAGAAGCACTACACCACCCGTTTACAGCACCACATCCTGATGATTTGAGCGACTTAAAGACAGCACGCGCTCAAGCTTACGACTTGGTACTCAACGGCGTAGAAGTTGGCGGCGGAAGTCTGCGGATTTATCAGCGAGAAATTCAACAGCAGGTGTTTGAAGCGATTGGTTTATCTCCAGAAGAAGCACAAAGTAAATTTGGCTTTCTCTTAGAAGCATTTGAATATGGTACACCACCGCATGGTGGCATCGCCTACGGTTTAGATCGTTTGGTAATGTTGCTAGCTGGCGAAGAATCCATTCGAGATGTGATTGCTTTTCCGAAGACACAACAAGCGCGTTGTTTGTTAACAGATGCACCTTCGAGTGTAGATGCTAAACAGTTGAAAGAATTGCACGTTGCTTCGACTCATAAACCAAAAGCTTAGTTAACCCAGGAGTTATCTAAGTAGGGTGGGCAATGCCCACCAATTACTTGAATTTAGAATGCAAAGATAATAGACAATACAGTTCAGATCAGATCAGACGCAAACACTTGTAGAGACGGCGATTTATCGCGTCTCAAAAACCCGAAATTTTTGCCAGTAGCTCTTAAGTAAACCGTATTGTGGTGTAAACTGCATTGAAGTGATGAGGGCACTCAATGGAAGTTTTCTTGGCTAATATTAATCATATTGAAAGTCTTTCAGTACTATTTGATCGGTATCGTATTTTTTACAATCAGCCATCAAACCTTGAAGCTGCCAAGGAGTTTCTCAAAGAACGTTTTAATAAAAATGACTCGATAGTATTTGCAGCTAATGACAATGGAGAATTAGTTGGATTTACTCAGCTTTATCCCAGCTTTTCTTCAGTGTCGATGAAACGAGTATGGATATTGAACGATTTGTATGTAGAAGAGTCACATCGCCGCAGGGGAATTGCAAAATTATTGATGAGTGTTGCGGAAGAATATGCAAAAAAAAGTGGAGCAATTCGAGTAATTTTATCTACTCAAATTTCTAACATAACCGCGCAAAAACTCTATGAAGCGCGAGATTACATTAAGAATGAAGAGTTTTACCATTATGCTTTGCGGTTACAGTAGTGGCATGACATTAAATTGGGCTATCATGTCCGCATAAACGCAAAAAATAGCCCAAGCCCTAATTTCCAGGTAGGGGCAATTCATGAATTTCCCCTACCGCGTGTAGCTTTGGCGAGGTGATTGGGGTTTAATAAATAATCAAGTTGGCATAATATTAGTTGTTGATAATACAATACAGTTCAGATAAGCCCAAAACACTTGTAGAGACGGCGATTTATCGCGTCTTGAAAACCAAAAATTGTTGCCAGTAGCCCTTAACTGAACCGTATTGGTTGATAATATATGATTTGGCGTGGATTAAATCGAAAAATAAGGCTAGTGTTTCCGATATTTTTACTGCTAGTATTTATATTAGTAATTGCGTCGCAAGGACTCTCTATAAGAGAACCACAGCTAGTACAAAAAGAAAGCAATTACGCGATACATACTCGACAAAACTTTAATCAACCTAGTTTTTATCCAGTTGGACAAACTCCATCCACAAAACTTTATAAACCCGTTAGCGACTGGGTAGGAAGGTTAATTTTACCAACAAAACAGCAATTACAAGATGGTTTAGATTGGGTATGGATGGAAGTGCAATATGCACCACCCACAGCGCAAAATTTGGTAGGAAAGATTGTGCGTCTGGAATGGAAAAATAATGAAGATTTGCTTGCTAAAGTTAAAGCTGTAACGCGAGATATAAATTTCCCTTCAGAAGTGATTAAAAGTCAAAAACAAGGGAATATCCATCCTTTTCGACTAAATGGAGTTCATCAAGTAGGTATTTTACGCTCTTTGGCTGGTGCAAATCCGCAAGATGATGTAATTGTTGCTTTAGATGCAAATACAATCATCAATGCAGATGGAGAAAAATCCATTTTGCAAATTGAACGCGAACCTGTTTTGGCAACTGGTAGATTTTATGGATTAGTGAAAATAATTAACCCGGTTACATCTAATCTTTTATCTACAAAATATCAGCAGGATAGGGATTATTTTTCTGTCCAGCACTATAACCCTAACTCAAATAAATTTGATGGGATTCAAGAAACTATTCGTATTCCCCAACAAGTAATAGATACGAGAAACTTTGCACCTTCAAGTTCGCAGCAAATTGAAAAATCACCTGCGGGTGAGGATGGGTGGTATATTTATGGCGCTAAAGATGCAAATGCCGTATTTACAGTAAGTGCCCTTGCACCTCGTTCTCTGTTTAAAATTCAACCCCGTCAAATCATCACTGGCAAGGAATTAGGGCTAAATTATATCCAAGAGGTAAATTGGCAAAATACCGAAAAAAATAAAGGTAAATTCAATACTGCCTTGTTAAAACCTATAGAAACATCTATATCAAAATGGCAACAAGGCGATAAAGCGATTGTACTACACCTATTCGGGGGAATTGGCGGACGTAAAGCTGAAGCGATCGCAATACCTAATACTATCACCGGACATTTTGCTTTTGGAATCGCAGAAGTTGTCCGCGACGAGTTTACTAACGAATTACGCTTTGAGATTAAATACCACCAAATTTATGCCCATAACCCTGATGGAATTATTGCCGGAACGCACACATGGGCTGATTATATGGGTAATTTGCAACGTGGCTGGCTGGCAACACGTCCTGTATCAGATATTCTGATCAAATTTGACCCTGTAACACAGGATTATGATTTTGATGGTATTAAACTTTCGCCTTTAGAGCAATTCCAGCAACAATTACAGGTAACAATGGCACGTTATCGCGTTGGCGATGGTACTGGTGGCGCAATGGTATCACCTAGTACCTCATGTGTTCAAGACTCAAGCCAAGCACTTTATGTTGCGATAATGGCAATTAAAAACCAAGTTGCTACAACTCCTAAAATTCAAACTTGGGTACGCAAAAACCCTAATCATCCGCAAGCATTACGTTTTCAGCAGCTAGTTAAATTAGGTAAATCTTTAGAACAACAATTAGCACCCTTGGGAATAATTCGTGCTGATTGGCAGAGTCAAGCAGGTGTACTCGCAGGTACGGGAATAGGAAAAACGACGAAACCATTTCAAGATGGTAGTATTTGGGCTGGTTTGACAACATGGCGAACAATAATGCCAAGGCAAGTACACGATGAACTCGCGGCAATATTTTTCAAACATGGTGCGATTATGCAAGTATTACGAACCAATCAAGTTGGTGGTTGGCAATCCAATATTATACCTATTGCACCAACAGAATTTTTAGGACAAATTAAGATTCCCTTTACTAATATTCCACCGCTTTCAATTATTTTAACTCGTGTTTTATCGTCGTTAGCTGTTCCTAAATTACAAGATTGGTTAGTTCTGGTTTTACTTCTGATAATTTATAGCTTGATTGCCATACCTTATGGCTGGAAATTTGGATTTTTACAGATACAATTTTGGTCTGCAAATTGGAATGATAAATGCTTATTAATGTTGCGTTGTTTATTTACGCCTGCAATCATTGAAGAAGTTTTTTTTCGCGTTATTTTGCTTCCTCATCCTAGCGAAATCACCAATTGGTCCCGATGGAGTTTGTGGGCGATAGTGAGTTTGGTATTGTTTGTTTTATATCATCCATTGAACGCTAAAACATTTTTTAAAGCGGGAATTCCCACATTCTTTAATGGTGTTTTTCTTACTTTAACTTCATTGTTGGGAATTATATCTACTGTTGCATATACCTTAACAGGCTCTTTGTGGGTAATAATTTTAATCCACTGGGTTGTAGTAGTAGCTTGGCTAATTGTTTTTGGAGGAATAACAAAATTAGCTAATAATCAAACAATTCTTAAAGCTCAGGCGTAATAATTATAGTACGTGATATCAAACATCCTCTAACAGCGCAATTACCAGAAAACCCCCTAAAAACAAAAAAACCCGCTATAGCGGGTTACACAACAAACTAAGAACACTGAAAACTTGATTTAGCTGGAATACCTCATCTCAGCTTCCAACTGACGAATCAGTTGTTCGTCGCCCTTTGCTCTGGCTACTTGCAAGCGATGCTCTAGGCTCTTTTGAATATTCTCTCTGTGAGCTTCTTGTGCTTTCCTGACACTTTGTAGTCTATTTTGATTCATAGTAATTACCCTCTTTAATTTTTTGTGTTATATCTTGCATCCTTAACATAACACATATTTTGTAGCTGTTGCTACAGAAAGTTCCGACTTAATGTATATTTTAGCAAAAATATGTCTAAGAAGCAGATAGGTCAACAACCAATCATGACTTTACTGAGCGATTTCGGCGATCGCGACGTTTATGTAGGCATAATGAAGGGAGTCATAGCCCAAATCAACCCTAGACTTACGGTAGTAGACTTAACCCACCAAATTCCGCCGCAAGACATCGCCGCAGCCAGGTTTTGCTTGATGAATGCTTATCCCTATTTCCCAGTTGGCACAGTGCATGTGGCAGTAGTAGATCCGGGTGTGGGAAGCAAGCGACGAGCGATCGCAGTAGAATTTGCTCAAGGGTTTTTGGTAGGCCCAGATAATGGTATCTTTAGCGGGGTACTTAGTCAAAGTCCAGCGATGTCTACGACGGGCTACGCCTACGCAGCCGTTGAACTTACAAATCTTAACTATTGGCGAACTCCTCAACCAAGTAAAACTTTTCACGGTAGGGATATCTTTGCACCAGTGGGAGCTAATCTTGCTAGTGGTGTCTCTCTCAAACAGCTAGGACAAGAAATTGATCCAGCAAGTTTGGTAAAACTAGATATCGGCGAGTGCAAGCAGACAACCGCAGGTGTAGTGGGTTGCATTCAATATATTGACCACTTTGGCAACTTAGTGAGCAACATTCCAGGGAGTTACGTAGAAGGCAAAACTTGGTGTGTGCAAGCCGCTGGGTTGAGTATACCAGGCTGTGAAACTTACAGTGATGTCAACGTGGGAGAGATAATAGCTTTAGTTGGCAGCCACGGCTGGGTAGAAATTGCCATTAATAGCGGCAATGCTCACTTACGGTTGCAGTTAGATTGGCAAGAAACGCTTCAAGTTGTACTAACTTAATTGCGGGCGTTGCTGATTCCATGTATGAAAATGATTTTGCATGATACCAAAATCCTTGTAGAGACGTAGCACTGCTACGTCTCTACATCCAGATTTATACTTTAATTCAGCAACGTCTAATTGCGGTTAATTGTAGTAGTTCTTATAAAATTGTCACCTGTGGCGAATCATATTTCCCAGACTGATTTTTATGCAGTGGACTTTCTGCCCCATCTACCTGCACCCGAACAATATAAGTTCCTGGCTTCACGTTTTTGACAGGAATAATGATTGCATCCGTGTCTTCGGTGCGTGGTGCAACCAAGAAAGAGTAAGTTACTGGACTATCACCTGACGCTTCATTCAGTAGCAAAACTACCCGCTGTGTCTTAGCAACTTTGGGCTGAAATTTAACGGTAATTTCTGCTGTGCGTAAATTATCGCCGCTGTTTTCCACTTGAGCGACGAATGCTGTAATTGTTGGACGGAGGACAAAAGCCGCAACGTTTGATTCGACTAGATGATCCATTCCCCCTACATTGCCCATTGTGAGATGTACAACTTGGATACCCTGCACACCTGGATACAAATCTGGCGGAACTAAAAGGCTAATATGCGTTTCTTTAACTTCCTGAGGTACTATTAACGTCTCACTATTACCTAATCGGATTCGGGTGATCTCACCGCGTAACCGCTTACCACGAATTATTAATGTTGTACCCGCAACAATTATTTGATCAGTCTTTGCCGGAGCCAAAACTTGCTCTATACTCGGTTGAGACAAGGGCATCATGGAGAAACTTTCAGACTTTTCATTGCTACTCTCGATCAATACCATTGATGCCAGATAGGTAGCTGAAGGTCGATAGTGGGTCTGTAAAGCAGACCATAACTTAGAAGTTTCTTCCATGTTAAAAAACTCTGGAGTTAATTTTATCTGCCCAATTTGTTCAGCTAAATCGGATACAGACACACTTGCTACAGCTTGCGAAAAGGCACTTGAGGTATTGCTTGTAGAGGCATTTATTAGAGTATTTTCAATAATATCAGATGTAATAGTTGGTGTTTTATGTAATAAATGCATTGCATAAGCCAGTAAAAGCTCCGCCTGAAAATCCTTGGGCCCGTAAGCTGTAAGCAAGTAGTGGAGATCAAGAGCTAGTGGTGGAGTCGGGGAGTGCGGGTTTCCATTAATCCGTGAGTGCCTGCTCCGAAATTCCTGAGATACCCAATCGACATTGCGATTCTGCGTTACTTGATAGAGAAAGAGGTTGATTTGAGCGCGTTCGTCAGCTTCAACTGATATTCGATCGGGCGGTAGGGCACTTACAATTACATCACCAACACTAGCAGCGATCGGATCACTGACTAAACCATTTTCCAGCAAGACTTTTAGTACTGCTGTCACGGCGGCTATAGAGAGCACATTACTCATTCTCTTTCCTCATGGCAATAGCAGTTCTCATTTGGGTGCAATACAGTGACCACCTTATCCCGTGTTTGCATAAGCAAATACGCGGTGAAGTTTAAAAATGTACTTCATCCAAACGAGAAATGCTATGGTCTGTCAAGTTTAACTATAGTCAGCATTCAGCACTACTTACTGAAGCTGACAACCTCATAGACTTTGCGTGAACTTCACATCAGGAACAAATTTCAACCACCACAGGTATTAATTTTAAACATTTTATCAAATTGCTAGCATTACTTTAAGCTACTAATATGTTAAGCTGAGTATGATTAGATAAACGCTAGTAGCATATATTACTAATATTTATCTAAGTTAAGAAGCAAACAATTATATTTGTAATACTAGTAGTATATCTGACTAAAGCTAACACTTAAAGTAACTAGGATGGGTTGCCCCAGATGAAATCCCCACCTTCTTCAAATTCTTGGAATGGTCGCTTTGTAGGTGATAACCAGCGATACCGTTTAGACAGACGGTTAGCCGGGGGTGGCATGGGAGAAGTCTTCCTAGCAACGGACACCCGTGTAGGTCAGCAGGTAGCGTTGAAGTTGCTCAAAGATACGCTGCTGGCATCACAAGAAATGCGAAAGCGTTTTGAGCGTGAGGTGGCAGTTTGTGCTGCTTTGCAAAGTGACCACATTGTTAAGATTAGTGATTGTGGTGTCACCCCGGAAGGTTTTCCATTTTACGTAATGGAATATTTGCGAGGGCAAACCCTTAGGCAATTACTACTGCGCGAAAAGCGGCTATCTGTTGAGCGAACAGTGAAGATTATGGCGCAAGTTTGCCAAGGCTTACAGCTTGCCCATCAAGGGGTGACTCTCCAACGGGATGGCGGAAAAACCACTGAGCATATTCAGGTAGTTCATCGTGACCTGAAACCAGATAATATATTTTTAGTGCCTACAGATTTGGGAGAGTGGGTAAAGGTTTTGGATTTTGGTGTCGCCAAAATTCGCAGTGAATCTTCAGAAAATTCCAATATTACAAATATAACTAGTACATTTATCGGTACATTTCGTTATGCACCTCCTGAGCAAATCCAAAGTGATAAAAACTTGGATGCTAGAGGTGATATTTACAGCTTAGGGATTATCCTTTATGAAATGCTGAGTGCAGCCGATCCATTTGGAATCAGCATTAAGGGTAGTCATATCAGCGAAGCTTCTTGGGTATTAGCTCATGCTTATGAGCCACCGAAACCACTGCGATCGCAACCAGGGTGTGAGCATTTACCCGTGCAATTGGAAGCGGTGGTGATGAAATGTCTCCACAAGAACCCAGCTAACCGATTTGCAACGGTAGAAGAACTGAATCAGGCTTTGCAAGCTGCTGCCAAATTTGCCACAGGGACTACTAGTGTACCTGGGCAGATGACTGGGCGATCGCAACCTTCCTCCAATCAAGGTTCAAATCACGAAACTATTCCGAGACAATCGAACGACGACACTGTTATTCGCCCTCCATCTGCATACAATCAAGGCTCAAATCACGAAACCGTTCCCAGGCAATCGAACGACGACACGGTTATTCGCCCTCCATCTGCACACAATCAAGGTTCAAATCACGAAACCGTTCCGAGACAGTTTAACCCAATTGAGCAAAGTCAACAGAGTCCTGTGAATAATCCAAACCCCAGCAAACCTGACGTTACTTTGTTTCAACCGCGACCTGGATCTAATCAAGGTAGCCCGCAAGTGCCACCAGATAAGACGTTGTTTCAACCGCGACCTGGATCTAATCAAGGCAGCCCGCAAGTGCCACCAGATAAGACGTTGTTTCAACCACGACCTGCATCTACTCAAGGCAGCCCGCAAGTGCCACCAGATAAGACGTTGTTTCAACCACGACCTGCATCTAATCAAGGCAGTCCCCAAGTGCGGCCAGATGTGACATTGTATCAACCGCGGCCTGCATCCAATCAAAGTAGACCACAAGTGCGAACGGATGACACTATCTACCAACCAAGGTTAGGTGAGCAGCTAACTACGAGAGTTACTCCCAATTTCCTGCGAATTGTGGGAGTGGTCTTAGCTATTGGGCTGATTTTAGGATTAGTAACTTATATATATACTCAATCTCAATCTCCTAAAGAGCCAAATAACCAGCAAGATTTACCTAATAGCGATCGCATTCAGAACTAATCTGTTAAATTGCATAAGCTGGGCGGGCAAGATGCCCACCCCACAAGAGTTATATTTAATTCGATTATGCTTTCTTAGATGTTTTTTAGCTTACCAATGACCAATGACCCTCAACTATATTCATCCCAAGCTACGGGAAAGGAATAATCCGAAAAGGCTGAGAAATCAGGATTTTCGCTGCGGGTTTCTTCATCTAGAACTTTCACGACTTTGTTATAAATGTCTTGTGCTTGTTGCGGGGAATCACCGATGCTGGTTAATCCCAACTTGCCAAACTGCGAAAGGCAACCCATAAGATGAAACACTGTGCCCGTTTCAGTACCGCTATCAAAGTGCAGTCTGTGGTGAGCGATGACATCCATTAAATCATTAGGTAATAATCCCTGATAGCGCTCTTTTTGCAAATTATCAGTGGCAATATAATATTTTGGACGACCTTGCTGACTATAAAATAAACCCGTAGAAAGGTCATAGCGACCGTTCGTTAATAATTTCAGGGTCATGAATGGATGAGTTGTACCGCCTTTACGCAGGTTAATTTCGATCGCCTGAATATCCCACTCTTCGTTACCCTTGTCAACGGCGATAAAATCTACGCCAAATCGCTCTAAAGTGCCTTTCTCTGCTAGCTTTCTGCCAACTTGTAACCCCAATTGCTGTAATTGTAATCGATATCTTTCATCAGCGGGAAACCGACAACCAAGATAAATTTGACCATCTGGGCCTCCGAGAATTTGGTCGTGGGTTGAAAGAATTTCTACTTCGCCAGTGGGTGTAATCCGTCCTTGGACGCTGGGCGATCGCTTAATTTCCCCTTCTACAAATGCTTCGGAAATTGCTCCTAATTCCGGGATTCTTCCCGAAAAATTATCCCAAGTTTCTTTTTTTGCTTGAAAGCGCATTGTTGAGAAGCGATCGCTAATTGCTGCTACCCTTTCGGCATGAGTCCCAATACCTGGTGCTAGATTCTCAATTGGTCTAAGATCGAGCAATGCATTTCCCTCTCCCGAAATGCCTTCGTTGAGTTTTACCACTACCCGTTTTAATGTCGGTTGACGTTCCCACAAATCACTGGTAGCTTCTGCCAAATCTGCGTGGTTCCAAATTTTTTCAGTGCCATCTGGATGCGGTACTCCGCTTTCTTTGAAGATTTGCCGACTGCCACTTTTTGTCCCCCAAATCTGTAAATCTGGTGCAGCCGCATACAGAGGTACACCCAGTTTTACAGACAATTCGCCTTCCCAGTGCGAAGAGTTGTAGCAGATCATAAATGATTTATCTAGCCTCAAAGCTTGATGAATGCGCTTTAGCAGACGAGGGCGTTCTAAAATTTTTTGACTCAGAGGCTTAAGTGAGGAATCGTAAGTAGAAAGTAGCAGCAAGCGATTGCGAGCGTGAGAAAAGGGAATTCCTGGCAACAGTTGCAGATAATAATCAATGATACTAGGATGCAGCGGTACAGATGTTACATAAATCAAGCGAGTCCGGGGATTCTGTAACCGAATTAAGGAAAATAGTAATCTTTCTTCATAATGCTCGCAGCCTTCGATCTTTTGGAGTTCGCGCTGGTCGAGACTCAGGGAGGGAATAATTAAAATATCCGCTTCATTATTGTCAAATGACTCGCTCGTTTTCCAGCGATCGCTCAGGGTTAATTGTAAGTGGTGAAACTTTTCAACCTGCTCTGACTCAGAAATATTTAGTATTGCCATAACCCCTACCCTCTAATAATCTCAATGTAGCGCACCACGCGGGCTTTTGGGCTATTACTTTGGGGACTAGTCGTCAAGCGCTTTTGCAAGGACTTTAGTCTATCTGCAAAAAGGCAGCTATGCAGATATTAGCCTAAATTATTAATATTAACGAAAATCGATTCCACAATCATAGTTATGTTTGCAACACAAAACAAGGAAGTATAAATCTATATTTTCGGTTCTGAAAAATGAGCTAATTCTTGAGCCAGAAGAGATAATTTATTTTATGTCTTAGGGTTGATTAAATTTCAGCTTTGTTTACCTCTATGGATTGATAAAGTACAGCAACATAATAGTTAACTTTAAAGCAGATGAAAATGAGGAATCTTTCATCGAATCAAAGTTGTATAGTTGTTTTTCGTGGTCAGATCAATAGCGTGTGTCAGGTGTGAGGAGAAATAATGTAAGCCGCGTGCAATTGCCAGCAATAAGTGTGTTTGGTAAGCATTGGGTGTATAAATACCTAAAATTGCAAATGGCTGGTAGTAGCCAAGCCAAAAAAACCTTGGGTTGAAATTTCGATCCAAGGTTTACTTTTGAAATGGGGACAAAATAGGGGAACATAGAGACAAATTATTATCTGTCATTTGTCACTTATTACCTCTAGCATAACCCAAATTCATAAGTACCTAATTACAGTCAAAACTCAATTAGCAAGACAAAACCTATGCCTAAATCAAAAGAGCAAAAAGAGAAAAAAGAGCAAAAACTACAACCGCCACAGCAGCAAGAAGCACCAGGTGTTGAATCAGAAATGACGCCAAAACCCAAAGCAGATGATGAGCAGTATCGGGGTAGTGGCAAGCTACAAGATAAGGTAGCATTGATTACGGGTGCAGATAGTGGTATCGGTCGTGCTGTAGCGATCGCATTTGCTAAAGAAGGTGCAGATGTGGCAATTCTTTACCTCAATGAACACGATGATGCTAAAGAAACAAAACATTTGGTAGAAAAACAAGGGCGTCGTGCAGTAACTATTGCAGGTGATATTGGCGATGAAACCTTTTGTCAGCAAGCTATACAGCAAACAGTTGGGGAGTTTGGCAAACTCGATATTCTCATCAACAACGCTGCCGAACAACATCCGAAAGAAAGTATCGAAGAAATCACCAAAGAACAACTAGAGCGAACTTTCCGCACTAATATATTCTCGATGTTTTTCATGACTAAAGCTGCACTCAAGCATCTACAAGCAGGCAGTTCTATCGTCAATACCACATCGGTAACAGCTTATAAAGGTAGCCCACAACTACTAGATTATTCCTCTACAAAAGGTGCAATCGTTGCTTTTACTCGCTCCTTATCGAAAAATTTGGTATCCAAAGGAATTCGCGTTAATGCTGTCGCGCCAGGACCAATTTGGACACCTTTAATTCCCTCAACTTTTCCTGAAGAGAAAGTTGAAACTTTTGGTAAACAAGTACCAATGCAACGAGCCGGACAACCAGAAGAAGTTGCTCCTAGCTACGTATATTTAGCCTCTGATGATGCTTCTTATGTCTCTGGGCAAGTGTTACATGTCAATGGTGGAGATGTTGTCAATGGCTAAGTAAAAGTCATTAGTCATTGGTCATTAGTCATTGGTTATTCACTTTGGACAAATACTTCGACTTCTCTACGAGACGCTACGCGTTAGCGAAGCTTTCGCTTTAGCGATACGCTCAGTACAAGTG
>NZ_JAYGHD010000023.1:0-42113 GCF_034932245.1 Nostoc sp. UHCC 0251 | reverse complement strand
CCTAATCTGATTTAGCACTGATTCCGCCCTGCTTCCAGCTTCACTCTGGTGATTAACCTCGGTGTGGACAGATAGGGAGTCACTTCTAACCTTGAAGGGGAGGGATTACACCTCCATCCTGGGAACAGTTATGAGATTTTCAAGGTTCTGCCTTGACGTTCTCACTGCGGGTTATGAATTCACCGCAAACGAGTCGCACCACCCCACACCCTTTTCTTTGTAACTTTCTGTTGGGCGAAGAATTTTGCTAGTTGTGCATCGGTGTTAATATCAGCCCAAGTCCTTCCCGGTGTGGCGGTTAAACCTAATAAGGCGGTTTTTTCGTAGGGGATGACTAAAGCATCTAAGACGAGTTTATAGGTTTCGGCAACTGCTTGATGGGCTTCATCGATAATTACCAATGAACAACGCACACCCAGTTGATTAATAAAGCGAATACTCTTTTTTGCGGCGTGATAGACTTTCGCTAATCCTGCTACTACTAAGCCATCTTGAGCTTGTGCTAAGTCTAACTCATGGTTGCCCCAGAAGCGGTAAGTGGTGGTGGTGCGTTAGCGAAGCTTAACGAAGTTATCGCCTAAACTGTCCCAGGCTTTTTGGAATTCTGTAACTGCTTGTTCACAAAGTTCTTCACTGTATGCCAGCCAAATTACTAAAGTGGGTTTATTGTTTCTTAGACATAAATCCAATTTGGAGTAAAACCTTGTATAGTTGCTAAAGAAATTAAAGGTTGAGTTGTTGTTTTATAAGCCTTACTCAAAACCTCTAAATTTAATAAATCATCAGCTTGGCTAACTTTTAATTCAGATACAAATGACTCAGTATATTTTAACCATTGATTTTTAGATATGTTTTGATAGGCAATAGTTAAACCGCGATGTTGCAATTCTACAAAAGCATGAAAATATTCTTCGGATGGTAAATTGTTAGATTTAGAAGAATTAACAGATTTTGTAGTTGGAATTACATTCCATAGTTGATTATGAGCTACAAAAGACCAAGGCAGATAATGATCTAATGAAATTTCATTCTTATTTAAGAGAACCTTAGAATAAATACATTCAATATCTTGATATTCTAAAACAGTTTTCCAATATTTCTTCTGTTCTGTTAAAGAATCCCTTTCTTGCGGCATAAATAATTTATTAACCACATTAGGAGTACTGGGATTTCTTTGCTGCATATAATTCAACCATTCCCAAGATGCCCAACCCCTAACTATTGCGTAATTTTCCTCTAAATATTGAATCCAATCGGGATGTAAAATAATGGCGTTACAATTTTTCTGATCTTCAGCGTTAAAGTAATATAAGGGCTTTTTAGTATCAAATTGATTGTTAGCTAAACTAATAATAGTAGGGTTAACATCATAATCTTTTAATCCTCTCGTTTCTTGAGAAAAGAAAGGACGAATTAAACGATAAGATACATAGCCATTAATGGAAATAACAATATCATCAAGATTTTGATTATTAATAGACACACGCAAAAGTTTTTTATCTGTATCTTTAAACTTTAAAATTGGTTCTGTAATTTCTATATCAAGAGCATCTAATTTATTAGCAATTTGGTCTTGCTTACCAAAAGATAGTTTAAAATAATTGTGAGGATACCAAGCAGTAGCTAACATCTCAACAATTATTTCCCGAAAGCTAATAGGCGATAAAGTATCAAAATTCCTTCTTTTTAGAATGTCTAATATTGATAAAAAATAAAGGTACTTGTAAGAGTTAGTTATATTATTAAATATTTGAGATAAAACTGTAACATCAACTTTATCTGAAAGTGGTAAATCCCGACTTATAATTTGATTTTTAAATAAGATTAAATCTCCTAAAAATACTTGAATGAAATCATTGGCGGCTGATTGATTAATCTTATTTAACGCCTTAACAATGTCTGCAACAGTTTCAGCAGTGGGATCAATTTTTTCATGATACCAACGGAAGACAATCGGACGATCAACACCTAAACCTGTCGCCAGTTGGCTTTGGCTGATGCTGTACGACTCTAAAACCTGTCTGAGTGCTTGTCCTGCTTTTCCCATGATTTCCATTATCACAGGTCAGGGAGCAGAACTTTATTAACTTTTATGATAACTTCTCTTTTCTATTTTGTTACCATATATGATAACAAAATAGAAAAAACTTAAGACTATGCAAGTAGAAGATTGGCAAATGTTCGATGAGGATGGGAATATAGCCGTTTCTCACATGATGCAAGAGATTAAACAGGCTCTTTCTAACCAACCTTTACCAAAAGTGCGTGAGCAACTTCATCAAAAAATTCAAGAACTTTCAAAAAAGTATGGTGAAGTCTATGACACAGAAGTTAGATATAGAATCTCATCTAGATTGTCTAGCTTTGGAACTATGCAAAAAGAAGGTTGGTTATCAGGAGTACATTTTCTCGCAGATGCCTTGCGGACAGCAATTGTAGCGATACATCAATTACCACAGATGCCGGAAACGTTATGGTTGAGGCTTTTGGGTAGGGGAAGCGTGCAATCGCAAGCGATTATTGAGTTGCAAGCGTTACCATTAAATCATCCATACCAAAAAGCAACCCTGGAATTAGTTTACAACTTGCGCGAAAACTTGAGAGTAAATCAAGAATTAGAAACAGATGATAGGGAGTTAGTTATGCGATTAGAACCACTTTATCAAAGAGACAGAGAACAAGCCAAACAAGAGGGAAGACAGGAAGGAAGGCAGGAAGGAGAACAACATTTAATTATACGTCAAATCAATCGACGTGTTGGGGAAATTAATGAATCATTAATCGAGCGAATTAAAGGATTATCGATTGAACAATTAGAAAATTTAGGAGAAGCATTACTAGACTTTTCTAATGTTGCTGATTTAGAGACTTGGTTAAACCAATAACAAGGATAAAAATTGTGAGGAGTTGGTGCGATCGCACCAATTCTTTATCGTTTAAACGTTCTAATAACAGCGACACATGATTTGTATCTAACAGCCAAAGGCCCATACAGTGCTATTTATATCTAACTCGCGCTCAATACGCAGTTCTTGAGCCAGATCCGCAAACTCTTCATCACCCTCAAACATCCCAATAAAATCTGTCCAGGGATTATTCGCCACTTCTAGGGTTAGCACCTCAATATTTGCCAGTCTAGCTTTAACTTGCTCCTGTACGGCTGCGATCGCTGTGTCACAGGTTTCGGCTTCAGCTGTACAATTAGGCAACTCTGGGACTGATGCGATAAAAAGTCCCGACTGAGCCTGTTCAACCAGAACATGAAGAGACAGCCTATTAAAACTTGTGACGGCTAGAAGATTCATAAATACTGGTACTAGTTTCTCCTTCCCCATCATAATGCTTCTTTTAACCGAAGTTCTTCCCCTTGATATTCTCATCAGATCGCTTTTAGTTAATTATAAGCCTCTAAAAATCGACAGTAGTTTTACTTTTTTTCATACATTTAGGCTCGTAAACCTAATATTCTAAAATATTAAATATGGCTTATTCTATTTGATGCAAAAACCTCTATTTTCATCAATTTCACAAATTAAATGTCACTTTCTTGTTAGTAGAAGTGTTTATACCACAAAGGAAGCTTACAATACTTAATGATATAAAAATGCAGTGATGCTAGTATAGGCTCCATCTACACAAAAGATGTATTATTTTAATCTGTTTGACTGTATATGTATAAAAATTAGGTTAATTTTACATAAAAGGTTTAAGTTGTGTCATTTGAACTTGAAGATATTCTGGAGGATGGTCATTCAATTTGTCCTTTCCTTTACTTCCACAATCTTTAGGACATGACGCACTCCAGTAGATTGCTAATGTGGTGGATTACCGTACACAATCGACAACTTAAATTCTTATGTATATTTTTTAAAGCCAGCAGCGGGATTTGAACTCGCGACCTTCCGATTACAAGTCGGATGCACTACCACTGTGCTATGCTGGCAATTTTTTTGATTACTCTCAAGTAGCAACCACAATTTCTTATTGTACCATAATCAATTTATTTGTCTAGCTGTAATTGCTAAAAAATATCTTCCTGTTGCTAAATTAGGCTAGAAGACGAGAGATTTGGGCAGTATGGCTGCTTTTGTATGGCTAGATGGTTGAGTTGGCGTTGCAATTGTAGTGATTGCGATCGCTAATAAAGTTGGTAAATTAATATGCACGGCAAAAGCTAACTCAAATCCTGGGTTGGGTGCAAAAATATCTAGTGCAATTCTAAAACTGCATTTTCTGAACACGGCTGAATAAAGGGACAGAAATATATAATTATTTTTTACAGATTATAAGCATGGCAGCATTGCTCGGACGAGATTTATTAAGTCTAGCGGACATCAGTCCTACGGAAGTTCAAGAACTCCTACAATTGGCAACCCAACTTAAATCACAACAACTGAAGTTGCAGTGTAATAAAGTTTTGGGGTTGTTGTTCTCCAAAGCTTCAACTCGCACACGGGTAAGTTTTACTGTGGCGATGTACCAACTTGGTGGACAGGTTATTGATCTCAACCCTAATGTCACTCAAGTTAGTCGCGGGGAACCTTTACAGGATACGGCACGGGTGTTAGACCGATATCTGGATATTTTGGCAATTCGCACTTTTGCCCAGCAAGATTTAGAAACTTTTGCTCACTATGCCAAGATTCCGGTGATTAATGCGCTTACCGATGCAGAACATCCTTGTCAGGTATTGGCGGATTTATTAACGGTTCAAGAAAGCTTTAACACCCTTGCGGGGTTAACTTTAACCTACGTGGGTGATGGGAATAATATGGCTAATTCTCTGATGTTGGGCTGTGCTTTGGTGGGAATGAATGTCAGAATTGCTACCCCTAGCGGATATGAGCCAGATTCTAAGATTGTAGAACAAGCAAGAGCGATCGCTAATAACAAAACTGAAGTCCTTGTCACTCACGATTCAGAATTAGCAGCTAAGGGTTCTAATGTACTTTATACTGATGTTTGGGCAAGTATGGGGCAAGAGTCTGAAGCCGATAATCGGATGCCAATTTTCCAGCCTTACCAAATTTCGGAGCAGCTATTGAGCCTTGCTGATCCAGAGGCAATTGTTTTACACTGCTTACCAGCCCATCGAGGTGAAGAAATTACTGAGGCAGTTATTGAAGGTTCTCAATCACGAGTTTGGGAACAGGCGGAAAATCGCCTCCACGCGCAAAAAGCCTTGCTTGCCAGTATCTTAGGGGCAAAGTAAGGGAATAGCGCACAGGGGACAGGGTATAGTTTTCTTCCTTATAACCTGTAAGCTTTAACCTGTAACCGATAATATTCTTATTTGTCAAAAAGGCAAAAGAGAAGAAAATAATTTTACTTTTGCCTTTCATATTTTTACTTTTCTCTTGTTATGGGGAGTTTTTTGTAGTACTAATGTTCTAGAGACATTTATAATTACTTCCCAGAAATTTATGGAACGTCTAACGGAAGCTCAACAAGAACTTTACGAATGGTTGGCAGAATACATCAGAACGCACCAGCATTCGCCTTCAATTAGGCAAATGATGCAAGCGATGAACTTGAAGTCACCAGCACCAATTCAAAGTCGTTTAGAACATTTACGCACTAAAGGATATATTGAATGGACTGAAGGACAAGCGCGAACGATTCGGATTTTGCGTCCTGTGAAGCAAGGTGTACCAATTTTGGGGACAATCGCTGCTGGTGGTTTAATAGAACCATTTACTGATGCTGTAGATCATTTAGACTTTTCTAATTTCGATTTACCTCCCCAAACCTACGCTTTGCGCGTAGCTGGGGATAGCATGATTGAAGATTTAATTACTGATGGCGATGTGGTATTTCTGCGTCCAGTAGCAGAACCAAATCATTTAAAAAATGGTACTATCGTCGCCGCTAGAGTTGATGGATTTGGTACAACATTAAAACGTTTTTATCGCCAAGGCGATCGCGTTACCCTCAAACCAGCAAATCCTAAGTACAATCCCATCGAAGTCAGTGCGATGCAAGTACAGGTGCAGGGTTCACTCATTGGTGTTTGGCGTGGTTACAACTGAATTGGGGAATGGGGAATGGGGCATGGGGCATGGGAGCAGAAGAGAAGTTGTAGTAAGTCTTTCTCCAATGCCCAATGCCCAGTCCCCAATGCCCATTAATTAGGGTTCATGACTACCTTTGTGCTTAATATATGTACCTGACGAAAAATTCAGTGGAGCAACTGCCCACTTTCCGGTTGAAATTACCGTTTGCAAGGGAAAGTAAAGGCAGTTATTACACTCCGCAACCATTACCAGGATGCCCAAGAATGCCTCCGTCTCTGCAATTGCGGCAATATCAGCGCCAAGCGATCGCTAGCTGGTTTACCAACAATGGCAGAGGGACGCTGAAAATGGCTACTGGTAGTGGTAAAACTATTACTGCATTAGCGATCGCTTGTGAACTCTACCAGCAGATTAAGTTACAAGTTCTGGTGGTGGTATGTCCCTATCGCCATCTCGTTACCCAATGGGCGCGAGAATGCGAAAAATTTAATTTGCAACCCATTTTAGCTTTTGAGAATTTACGCACTTGGCAAAGTCAACTTTCGACGCAAATTTATAATCTGCGTTCTGGTTCTCAACGATTTGTCACAGTGATTACTACGAACTCCACTTTAATTGGAGATGGTTTTCAGTCTCAACTCAAATATTTCCCCGCCAAAACTTTAATTATTGGTGATGAGGCGCATAATTTAGGCGCACCTAAGTTAGAAGAAAGTTTGCCGCGTAGTGTTGGGTTGAGACTAGCTTTATCTGCCACACCGGAGAGATATTTTGATGATTTTGGTACGCAATCTCTATTTGATTATTTTGGCCCAGTTCTCCAGCCAGAGTTTACTTTGAGGGATGCGATCGCTCAAGGTGCTTTGGTACATTATCTGTATTATCCGGTGTTGGTGGAGTTAACTGAAGCCGAAAGCATTGCCTATTTAAAGTTGACTAAAAGAATTGGGCGATCGCTACTTTATCGAGATCGAGAAAATGGACAAGCAGGAAGTTTTGAAGATAATGAAGATTTAAAACCGTTGTTGATGCAAAGAGCAAGGTTGATTGGGGCGGCGGAAAATAAATTAAATGCTTTGCGAGATTTAATGATTACTCGCCGCGAAAGTACTCACACACTTTTTTATTGTAGTGATGGTTCCCAAGATGCGGGACAACGTTCATCTCTACGCCAAGTTAAAGCTGTTGCTAAAATTTTGGGAGTGGATTTGGGATACAAGGTAAGCACCTATACAGCCCAAACAACTTTACAAGAACGAGAACTTTTGCGCCATCAATTTGAAAGTGGAGAGTTGCAAGGTTTAGTCGCAATTCGTTGCTTAGATGAAGGTGTCGATATTCCGGCGATTAAAACTGCGGTGATTTTATCTAGTTCTGGAAATCCTCGCCAATTCATTCAACGACGGGGGCGAGTTTTACGTCCTCATCCTGCTAAGGAACGCGCCACTATATTTGACATGATTGTTTTGCCACCAGATTTAGATAGAGAAACTATAGAAGTCGAACGTAATTTATTGAAAAAGGAATTGCGTCGCTTTGTGGAGTTTGCTGATTTAGCTGATAACGCAGGCGAAGCAAGAATGAAGTTACTTGATTTACAAAAGCGATATGGTTTATTAGATATTTGATGATGAACTATATAGTTGTATTATTTTGTAAAATTTTTCGAGTTTTGAAAAAACAAGCATTAAGTATGAAATAATAAAATTATGAGTTTGATCATAATGGGATGTAAGTGGCTTTAAAAATTTCACTTACATCCCATTATGATCTAGATTGTTAATATTAATAATAACAGAAGACAATTCAATAATAAAGTCTTTTTTAAAAGAAAAGTATAAATTTAAAAAATAGTTTTTACAAAATTAAAGATAACGCTAACAGTGGCTTTACGGAGGTAAATGCAGTACTAGAGAAAGTTAAAATATAGAAAATCTATATTTCCAAACCGAAGATGTCACAAGATGCGAATATCGATGATGTGCAAGAGCCAATAAACAGCGCTCCGCCAGAGGTACGGCGAATTATTGAGCGGGTATGGAAGGAGGAAAAAGGTAGGTTAGATAAGAAAACTAACACCCATATAAATGAGAATATTTTGAAAATTATTAAGGAAGAGGTGCGATGAAGCTAACTTCAATCAAGCTATGCAACTTTCGCTCCTTTTATGGTAAGACACCAGAGATGCTTTTAGCTGGTGGAGATATTCACAACACAACGATTATTTATGGGAATAATGGCTCTGGAAAAACCAGTTTACTAAATGCCTTTACTTGGGTATTATATGAGAAATTTAGTGCAGCGTTTGCATCGATAGAACAGTTAGTAAATAAACGTGCGATCGCCGAAACTCCAAAAGGTCACGCTGTAGAATGTTGGGTAGAAATTGGCTGGGAACACGAAGGTAAACGCTATCGAGTTAAACGCCTCTGTCGGGGTTATAAAAACGAAGGTGATTTTGATGCTAGCAAAACTCAATTATATATATGGGTTGGCGATGACGATGGCAACTGGAAGATCCAAGAACAGCAACTAGAGGATATAATTAATCAAATTCTACCCGCCACTTTACATCAATATTTTTTCTTTGACGGCGAACGAATTGAACAAATAGTCCGTTCTGACAAAAAAGCGGAAATTGCCGAAGCTATAAAAATTTTCTTGGGCGTGGAAGTAATCAACCGTTCTATCAAACATTTGGGAGATGCTAAAAAAACTCTAGAAAATGAGTTAAAAGCCATTGGTGATTCCCAAACTAAACAGCTATTAAGACAGCAAGAAAAGATAGAGCGAGAACGGGAACGTATTAGCAAACGACAAACGGAAATTAGAGAAGAGTTAGAATATCAACAAACTTTCAAAAAAGAAACAAGTAACCGTTTGCGAGAACTGAGCGCTGCGAAAGAATTGCAAGAAAGATGTCAGGATTTAGAATCGCAAAAAGCGGCGAATCAAGAAGAATATAAAAAAGCGAAAGAAGCGCTGAAAAAAGTTATTTCGGCGCGAGGTTATACAGTTTTATTGTCACAAACTACAGCACAGTTTCGAGGAATTATCAATGATTTAAAACAGCGAGGCGAGTTAACATCAGGAATTTCGCGGGAATTCGTCAGTGATTTACTCAATTCTCAACGCTGTATTTGTGGTGCAGAATTACACGAGGGTAATCATTCTCATACTCATGTGAGTACCTGGTTAAATAGAGCAGGTTCTTCGGTAGTGGAAGAAACTGCAATTCGGATGATAGCTCAAGTAGATGAAATTGATAAACAAGCCATCGGATTTTGGGAAGAAGTTGATAGAGAACAAACTAGGATTAATCAGTTAAGACAAAACATATCTCAAATTGAAGGCGATTTAGACAATATTCAAGAACGGTTGCGAAAGGATGCTAATGAAGAAATTAGCAGCTTGCAAAAACGGTTAGACGAAATTGAAAGTAAAATTGATGAATTGAATCGAGAACAAGGTGCAAATCAGCAGCAAATTGCTCAATTCACAACTGAAATTGAAGGTTTAAACAAACAAATTGCCAAACAAAAACTGAATGAAGACAACCAAACTTTAGCGCAGCGACGAATTAATGCTACTCAAGATGCAATCGAACGGTTAACAGAAGTTAAAAATCGTCAAGAACAACAATTTCGCCTGCAACTAGAAAAGCGAGTACAAGAGATATTCACAGAAATTTCTGTAACTCCATACATTCCTAAAATTAGCGAAAAATATGAACTGACATTAGTAGAAAATACCACAGGTATAGAAGCACTAGTTGCAGCATCCACTGGGCAAAATCAAATTCTCAGTTTATCCTTTATTGCCAGCATTATAGATAAAGTACGGGAATGGAGTAAGAAACGGAAAATGATGATGATTCCCGATAGTAGTACTTTCCCAATTGTCATGGATTCGCCGTTTGGTAGTTTGGATGAAAGTTCGCGGCGACACATTGCGAAGACAATTCCCCAATTAGCGAATCAGTTGATAGTTTTAGTAACCAAAACCCAGTGGCGGGGTGAAGTTGAAGTAGAAATGACAGATAGAATTGGTAGAGAATATGTGCTTACGTATTATTCTTCTAAGCCGGATTGCGAACAAGATTATATTGAGTTGGGTGAAGAAAGATATCCTTTGGTGAAACAAAGTCCGAACGAGTTTGAATATACGGAAATTATCGCAGTTGAACGGAATGGGTAATTACTCACGGAAAGACGCAGAGGCGCAAAGGTTTTTTCTTGGTTACATTTGAGAAAAGAGAGGAATAAAGTTATGGTTGCGAGTCCAGACAGAAATTATATGTCTCCCCAAGAATATCTGGAATGGGAAGAACGCCAAGAAATTAAATATGAATATATTGATGGTGAAGTTTTCGCCATGACTGGGGGTACTCTTCCCCATACAACTATTGCTTTAAACTTAGCTTCAGCGTTAAAAATTCATCTAAGAGGGAGTGAGTGTCTTCCCTTTATGGCGGATGCGAAAGTAGGTGTATCCGAGAAGGGGCCTTTTCATTATCCCGATGTTGTGGTGAGTTGCGATGAACGGGACAAACAAGCTATTGAATTTCTCCAATATCCTTGTTTAATTGTTGAAGTTCTTTCCCCTAGCACAGAAGCTTACGACCGAGGTAAAAAATTTACGCGGTATCGTCGCATTCAGACTTTGCAAGAATACGTCCTCATCGATGCTGAAAAAATTAGTTTAGATTGTTTCCGCTTAAATGATAGAGGACTCTGGGAGTTACATCCTTATGAAGAAGGGGATGAAGTTCATTTAACTAGTGTTGATTTTAAATTTCCTATTTCTTTGGTTTATGAGGATGTTCAGTTTGCAATATAAATTTTGGAGAAACGAACCGCAGAGGCGCGGAGGAAGCAGAGGGAAGAGAAGATGAAAAATTGAGATTATATCTAACTAATTAGAAGTTATTTTATGAGTATTAAAACTGAAGCAACTATTGAAGATTTGTACCATTTACCTGACAATTGTAAAGCAGAGATTGTCAATGGAAAATTGGTGCTGATGTCTCCAACTGGATTTTTACCAGGACGTGCAGGTGGTGAAATTTATGCAAGTTTACGGGATTATGAACGTCTGAAAAAAAGTGGTTATGCTTTGCCTGATAATGTCGGTTTTATTGTCAATCTTCCTAACCGCCGTTCTTTAAGTCCTGATGCTGCGTTTTATACTGGCAAACCTACAGGCGGGAAGTTTCTTAATGGTGCGCCTATGTTTGCTGCTGAGGTGCGAAGTGAAAATGATTACGGTGATAAAGCTGAGGAAGAAATGGCTAGTAAACGCCGTGATTATTTTGCGGCTGGTACGTTGGTAGTTTGGGATGTAGATGTACTCAAAGAGGAAGTTATCAAAGTATATTGCGCTAGTAATCCTGAAGAACCGCAAGTGTATCGCCGTGATGAGGTAGCCGAAGCTGAACCCGCAGTGCCAGGATGGACTATGTTAGTGGATAATTTGTTTGTTTAGCGATCGCCCACATACTAGTATAAAATAATGCGTCGATAATTACTATCGCTTCTAACTTTCGGTTAAAATAGCAACAATGTAGATATTAAAACAATGGCTGCAAACAGAATCAGAGTTGCTAAAGATAAGGCTGAGTTAGTGAAATCTCTAGTCGCATCAAAAGACACAACTGGGCCTTTTCAAACTTATGTAGAAGTTATGGTGTTTGCAGCAGCACTGGGCGTTAAAAATAAAAAGCGCATTCCTTTAGACGTAATTTCTAAAGATTTATCCCCACTGCGACAAGACTATTTTACTAGCAGCTTCACTCTATTAATTAATTTGTTGGCTATTACCGAAACAGAAAATATTAAAATTATAGATGATGATAATGCAGCTGACGAGCAACGCATTCATATTTTTGAAGAGTATGCTAATGCTGGTTTAGAGATTATACAAAATGAACTGCGTGGAGCAGTAGACTATTCAGAGCGACTTTTATTGATTCTTAGTTATGAGAGAACTAATACAGAGCAACAAGATGAGGAATTTGATCTAACCAAATTCCTATCTTGATTTTTAAGTAATGCTTAAAAGCAATAATTTTACATCCATCCCAGTGTAATTTTTACTGTTTTGACTGCATCTGTTACTGCACTAACAGTAGCAGATATTCTATATGGCTTGTCTGTATTTTTAGGTTGGGCATCTATTCTAATTACGTTATCCTTCCAAAGTTGGTTTTCTCTTGACCAATCTAGCTGTGCTAGTTGTGAAATTTTTTCTTCATTAAAATAATTGTTTTCTGGATCATATATATAGTGCAATAAACGCCCTAAAACTTCCAATCCAACGCTTATACCTAGAATACAATCTTCTTTAAATGCAGCGACTTCATCTATTGTTAGTTCTTCAACAGTTGTATCAGCAATATACTCAGTGTTACTACATTCTGAGAAAAATCTATTAAGACAAATAACTAAAGCATCAGATGCTTGATAAACATCATAATCTCTAAGCTGATTACCTGGATCGTTAGTAAAAATGCAACTGACAAACCTAGCTATAAAATTGGTTGTGTAAATCAGCTTTTGTTTAGTTGCAGGACTTGATTTAATCTTCTCTGTTTTACCCTGAAACATTGGCACTCGTTTTATTAACTCTTTAGTAATGCCAACTCGACCAGAGAACTCCCCAAATGATAATAACAATGATTTATCTAGTTGTCTTGTTTGAGCCATGTCTCTGAAATCTGCCTGACACTGCTGGAAATCACCCTCTAAAACTAGAGTAATTGCAAAATCATCATCACTGATTAAGTGGCTTTCAGTACTTTCTATCAATTCGTGAATTGCACGTTTACGGTGTTGTCCATCAGTTATATCCAACTTGACTCCACGACGAATAACAACTAGACAAATACCCCTACCCAGTTCAAGAATTGTGATGTCTTTTGGAGCTACATTCGCGGTCAAAGTTCCGACAATCCAAGGTTTTTCTTTTCTAGAACGGTCAACAATATATTTTTTAATTTCATCAGCATGACCTTTAACCTCTGGGCGATTTTTACCAGAATCAGGATCATTCCCAGTGGATGGTTTAGCTTGGAGAAGACCAGAAAAGTCACTCGCAGGTACATTAATTTGCAGCATTGTTCGCTTTCCCTGCTGAAAAATCAGTCCTGGATAGCAGCGATCGCGATGATATTGTGAGAAAAATGGCTCAATAAAGGAGCTAAACTGAGCTTTTATCTGAGGAGAAATGCTATTATTGTCGTCCTCAATCGGTTGAGCCATATAAATACCTAATATAAATTAGTAGATGTTAGCAAACATGATATGCAACCCTTATGGACTGTAGCATCGGTAAAAACCACACTGCAAAATCCCTACTTAACTTTGCTAGTTGAGAATATGTGGAAGTCCTACGGCTTTCGGTTCAACAAACTCGCCATCAAAACCTATAGTTTTATTTTCAACAGTCCTAGCATCTGCTAAAGCCTTACGAAGTTCAGCACGTTCCATCTGTTCCTGAATTCCACCCAGAATATAAACCAATAATTTCGCCGCTAAATCTCGTCCAGCAACCTGCACCCGTTTTTTATTTGGATCATACAAAATCCCATACCAGAGAGATTGGGGATATTCCATACCACTAAAACCACCTTGCTGGTCAAACTTTCGCAGTTTCTTAAAAATATCTGCTAAGGAAAAACCTTTTTTAAAAACCAAAATTCCCAAAGCTTGTGCTAATGCAACTTGAGCAACTGGACGGAAAAGCATATTTCCTTCACCTCCATCTTTCTCAAAACTGAAGCGCCGTAAAGCTGGTGTATCCTCGTGTTCTAAAATCTTATAACTGGAAAGACTAGCCAAAGAATCAAATAGCTTTTTAAATTCCTCAATTCCCTGCTCAAGTTCTTCATCCTCTGGACGCATGGGAATTAGACCTTTCTCCAAAGGTTTCCAGTGAGGAAACTTATGAACCAAATATCGCTCAGACATATCTTGTAGAGCTTGCAAAGTTGTCAAAACTGTAGAATTGGAAGCCACTGTTGCACTATTCCAATTAACACGAGGATTGCGCTCTTGTCGTTGTTCTAATAGTGGATGTGTAACTGCAATTTTTCTAGCAACGATCGCAAAACCATCATCCTCATTCAACTGTGTTAGTTGCCCTTTAGTCAAGGGTGCAGCCATAAGGTTGACATGAACAAAAATCGATCTCACTCTCCGCCTCGCCTCAGTGCGAGTTTCCCCAGCCGCTACCGCACAGATGAACTCAATACCAATTTTTTCCTTGGGTAAATTTTGTAAGTAAGCAAGGTCTACTTGGTACTTTTCTATCAAATCATTGACTGTAATAAAACTGTCATCAGCACCTTTATCTTTCTTATAGCGCTGGAGTTTACGAGTTTTAATTAACTCCATCAACCCCTGTACACCCATTAATCGGTGTTGACCATCTAGTGCATAAATGGTTACATCATCCTCAGAAATATTTAGCAGACCTACTTTAGCGTCTTTATCTAAGGGTATAAAATCAGTAGTAGACTTGGTGGCGCGTCCTTCGCTATCCCACTCGGCAGCTTTAGGATTATCCACCCACGGTTGATTAATTACTACTAGCACTGGCGGAAACTTGTGATTTTGTCTAGCCGCTAAATATTGCACTAGCGGTGCTTGACGTGACCAATCAAGGGGACGCTGCTGAATTTCATCAATACTATCCGCGTCAATCTCGACATTATCAGTTTCAGGATTATACTTTTTTTGAAACAAAGGTAAGCCAGAGGCGAAGTGAACCCGACCTGCAAACCATTCCAAGGTAACAGAACTAACATAAGCCTCCGTACCACCCATCTCGGTTTTCTGAACGAGAATCTGATCTTTTCTCCCTAAAAACTTCTCCAAGAGTAAAGCTAGTACCTGTTTTTCCTTGTTTTCTCGTTCTAGGTACTCTCTAGCGATGTCAGCAGTTGGGTCAGATGCACTATCTTTCATGTTAAATTTTAAAAACAGAATAAGATTATGTCGTTTAATTATCCAAAAATTTGGATATTAGTAGTAAAGTTTTTAAAAACTTTTCTTAAACCCACGGAGATGGGTTTTGTCTATCTAGACGTGAATTCTATTTGCCCAGATATTACGCCAGTGTTTCCAGAGAGAAGGAGAAATGACTACAGCACAACAAGCAGAAAATAAAAACCAGCAAACACGTACTGTAGCAGAGTTAGTGGACTACATCCAAGTTCTCAACATTGAAATTCAAGAATTGTATTGTTTAGATGAGATACCTTGGGTTTTGGGCGTGTCTTGGGGAAAAGATTCTAGTACAGTATTGCAGCTTGTATGGAATGCGATCGCAACTCTTCCTCCAGAAAAAAGAACTAAAACTATATATGTAATTACAACCGATACTCAGGTAGAAAATCCTGTAGTATCTGCTTGGGTTCGCAAATCCATGCAGAATCTCAAGGTAGCTGCTAAAAGACAGGGGATGCCAATTGATCCACATTTACTACAACCAGTAATTGAAGATACATTTTGGGTAAATCTTATTGGTAAGGGATATCCAGCACCCCGTAACCAGTTTCGCTGGTGTACACCACGCTTAAAAATTAATCCTGCTAATCAATTCATCCGTGAAATAGTTAGAGCTAACGGTGAAACAATTCTTGTATTGGGTACTCGCAAAGCCGAAAGCGTCAAACGTGCTGCCACAATGAAAAAGCATCAAGTTGATAGAGTACGCGATCGCCTGAGTCCTAATGCCAGCCTACCCAACTCCTTAATCTATACCCCTATTGAAGACTGGAGTAATAACGATGTCTGGATATACCTGAATCAGTGGGATAATCCTTGGGGACAAAGTAATAAAGAATTATTTGCTATGTATCGAGGTGCAACAGCCGATAATGAATGTCCACTAGTTGTTGATACTTCTACTCCTAGCTGTGGTGATTCTCGATTTGGCTGCTGGGTTTGCACATTAGTGAATAAGGATAAATCAATGGAGGCGATGATCCAAAATGATGAAGAAAAAGAATGGATGCAGCCATTATTAGATATCCGTAATGAACTAGATATTCAAGATGATCGAGATAAAAGAGACTTTAGAAGAATTTGGGGAGATGTTCAGCTTTTTGAGCGAAATAAAGATGGAAAACATTCTGTTGAACCAATACCTGGCCCCTATATCAAATATTGGCGAGAATATTGGCTTAGACAATTATTAGAAGCGCAAACAAAAACCCGTCGGACAGCGCCAGAAAATATGCGCGATATCACCCTAATTACTCTAGAAGAAATGAGCGAAATCCGCCGGATTTGGCTAGAAGAAAAACACGAATTTGATGATAGCTTACCCCGGATTTATCAAGAAGTGACAGGCGAAGAATTTCAAGATCCCCGTCCTGGTGCAGACTATAGCCTACTAGGCCGTGATGCATGGATAGTATTAGAAGAAATCTGTGAAGGTGACGCGATGCACTTGGAACTCATGGCGAAATTGTTAGACACAGAACGCCAGTACCGCAAAAAGACTCGTCGCGTAGGGATATACGAAACCCTAGAAAAATGTTTTAATACGAGTTCACGTTCTCCAGAAGATGCGATTAAAAATGCTCGTTTGAAACGCGAATTAAGCGAAGCAGTTAGTCAAGGTGATGTTGCAAAAGTGAAGCAGATGACTTTGGGTGATGTTGCAGCAATCAATGAAGTCGATGAAGGTAAAAGTGAAAGTGATGAAGAGGTAACTTGGGCAAGTATGAAATTTAAAAAGAAAGATTCATAAGAATAATAGAATACCGGGCGAATACCGGATGAATACCGGGCGATTGGAAATCGCGGCTACACAGACGAAACCCACCTTCGTGGGTTAAAGAGAAATGAGAGCAAGTTTTACACAATTGTATTTGCATTATGTTTGGGCAACCTGGGATAGATTGCCGCTAATTACGCCTGATATTCAAAAGCAAGTTTACGGAGCAATTATTCGGGAATCCGAGCAGTTAAAGTGTACCGTAATTGCTATTGGCGGTATTGAAGATCATGTTCATCTGCTAACGGGTTTTCCGCCAACCATCAGTATCTCTGAATTGGTTAAACAAATTAAGGGAAGTTCGTCACATTTCATCACCCACGAAATCAAGCCCGGTGAGTTTTTTAAATGGCAAGGTAGTTATGGGGCTTTTACAGTGAGTCATGATGCCATTGATAATATAGCCAATTACATCAGAAACCAAGCTGCCCATCATAGCCAAAAATCAATCATCCCCACCTGGGAACTAACTCCCAAGTAAACCAACAATTATATACGAATTTAGTCCGCGAAGGCGGACTTTGCCTGTGTAGCCGCGAATTCCATTCGCCCGGTATCTTATAAACTCCGCTCGGTATCTTAATAAACTTTGCCTGTGTAACTGTGAATCATATTCGCCCAATATTTCTTTTCCTACTATTTAATAATCTTAAAAATCAATGATATTTCTTGAACTCGTTCTACAAAACTTTGGCCCCTACAGTGGAAAACAGGTAATCAATCTTAACCCAAAAATTGATGAGGAAAACTCACACCCAATTATCCTTTTAGGTGGAATGAATGGCGGCGGAAAAACCACGCTTATGGATGCCATTCGTCTCGCTCTTTATGGCGCTCGTGCCCAATGTTCTACCCGTGGTAATTTAAGTTATAGCGATTTTCTAAATCAATGTGTCAACAATAAAATTGATCCAGTTGCAGACACCCGGATTGAGTTGCTTTTTGAACATATTGAAAACGATAAGCCAATAAAATACCGTGTTGTCCGTAGTTGGACAAAAAATCCTAAAGACGGTAAAGATACATTAGGTATTTTAGGTGACAGTGATACATGGCCTGATGCTTTAGTTAATATATGGGATGAATATATTGAAAATCTTTTGCCATTAGGGATTTCTAACTTATTTCTCTTTGATGGTGAACAAGTTAAAGAACTCGCAGAACAAGAAACACCACCACCAGTTGTAGTAGACGCAATACGCGGACTTTTAGGGCTAGAGTTAGCAGATCGTTTAGCAGTTGATTTAGATATTTTAGTTAACCGTAAACTTAAAGAAGTTGGTAATACTAAGGATTTAGCAAACCTAGAGGAAATTGAAACTAGGTTAACCCAACAGCAAGAAGATTATCAAACCACAGAAGAGAAAGTAGAAATTCTCAAAAATCAGGTAGAAGAGTTAGAAGAAAAGCAGCAAGAAGCCATTGATAAATTTATTTCTGAAGGTGGGAAGATTGCAGCCGAACGCAATCAATTAGAACTACAACAAAATACAAAAACTGCGGAAATTGAACAAGTACGTCAGTCAATGTGTGAATTAGCGGCTGATGTTTTACCTCTGGCATTAATTCCCAATTTACTTAATCAGGCGCAAGTACAGGGGGAAAAAGAATTTCGCCATCAACAGATAGAAATTTCTAAAGACTTGTTAATTGAACGAGATCAGCGCTTACTCACTTGGCTAAATCAAGTCGAAATTTCTCCGATAGAAGTTGAAAAAATCCAATCATTTTTAATCCAAGATGCCGATAGCTTATATGCAAAAACTCTCCAGACAGAAACACCTTGGTTATTAGCTGATGATGAAACTTTAAGCCAGCTAGATAATCTCATATATCATTTACAAAATTCTAAACTTTCTGCGAAAGAAAAATTAGCTATTCTGAAAAATAAAGAAGAAGAAATTCATACTCTAGAAAGGCAAGTGCAAACAGCAGCAGCACCAGAAGATTATACAAAGCTGCGTCAAGCACTAGAAGCGTCACAAAATCAAGTTGTTGAAGCTAAAGCTAATTACGAAACAATCCGCCGTCGTTTAGCTGAATTAGAAACTATTATTGCTAAGTCAAAAAGAGAATTAAGTGATTATACTGTAGAAAATATTAAGCATAAAAATAGCGAACATATTATTACCTCTGCGGCTAAAGTTCAAAACACACTTAAGATTTTTCGTGAAAAATTAACTCTGCGAAAACTCAATAAATTAGAGGAGGAAGTTAAAAATTGCTTCCTTTATCTGCTCCATAAATCAGACTTAGTGCATCGCATCACTATTGATACTAAGACTTTTAGCCTTTTGCTTTACGATTTAAATGGTAAACCAGTTCCTAAACATCGTTTATCAGCAGGCGAAAAACAACTACTTGCGATCGCATTCCTCTGGGGTTTAGCCAAAGTCTCTGGACACCGCCTACCAGTAGCAATCGATACGCCACTAGGTAGACTAGACTCCTCTCACCGCAGTAACTTAGTTGAACGTTACTTTCCATCCGCCAGCCATCAAGTAATTTTGTTATCTACGGATACTGAGATTGGCAAGAAAGAAGTGGAAACACTGCGAGAAAATGAAGCGATCGCTCGTGAATATCTGCTTAAATATGACTCCACTACCCGCCAAACAACTATCCAACCAGGATATTTCTGGTAGTAGATATTGTTAAAAAATTGGCGGCTCACGATTTTTCTAACTCTAGATATTTACAATATATATAACGGCCTTTGGAAAGTAGATAAGCAATTATGAACTCACCACATTTACTAAAAATAGAGCGTGACCTACGTGCTTTGTCATTAGAAGAACTAGAATGGGTTTTAGAACTTATCACAATACAAGTGCAAGAAAAGAAGCAAATATCAGATAGCTTTACTGATGTTAAATATATGAATGAACAACTAGCTGCAATGGCTAATGATTTAGATATACAGGCAGAAATTGCCTCTATAAATAATGAATTTGCTGTTACAGAAATGGATGGGATGGGTTAAAAAAGGGTTTAACAAAGTGGTGAGCATTGAGAGAGGACAAATTTATTTTATAAATCTTAATCCAGTGCGTGGGCGAGAACAAGCAGGAACACGACCAGTTTTAGTGTTATCTATAGACGCTATCAACCAATTACCTTTGGTTGTAACTGTAGTTGTAGGTACGAAAGGAACAAATATTAGGCACGATTATCCAAATAATATACGAGTATCTCCAAGTGACAGTGGATTGCGACTAGAAACAGTGTTTTTATGTTTTCAAATTCGTTCTTTAGATCCAAATCGCTTTCCTGCTGATCCATCTGGCAAGATTTCTGACTCCAAAATGCTTGAAGTTGAAACTGCGGTTCGCTACTGTTTGGGTTTATGAACGAAAATTACCTCAATTTTTAGGAAGATAATGGAATCACCCATTGAAAGAATAAAACTCTCTCAAACAGCCAAAGACCAACTTACCAAACTTAAGCGCAGCACCAAAATCGACCAATGGAATATCCTATGCCGTTGGGCGTTTTGCCGTTCCCTCGCAGAATCAACCACACCCTCCCCCGTCCCAATTCCCCAGGATAGCAACGTCGAAATGAGTTGGCGCGTTTTTGGCGGGGAAATGTCCGATATACTCCTCCTCGCCCTCAAGCAACGCTGTCACAATGACGGTTATCCCACCGACAAAGAAACCCTCGCCACTCAATTCCGCTTACATTTACATCGCGGTATTGGTTACTTAGCAGGCGATCCAAATATCAAGAAAATTGAAGATTTAATTGAACTGGCGGTTAAAAATTGAAAGGATATTAGTTGATTGTTAACTGTTCACTGTTAACTAACAACTAATATTATGCCTGAAGCGCTAGAAATTGAGCGTCATAGAGCTGCGATCGCTCGCATTGATATATCTCGCCCTGTACGATTGGCTATAGAAGGGTCAATCCTCAATCAAGACACCACTTTTTTTGACTACGGCTGCGGCTACGGTGGTGATGTGCAGCGAGTAAAAAACTTAGGCTACACCAGCACAGGCTGGGACCCTTACTACTATCCTGATGTACCACGCACCCCAGCCGATGTAGTTAACCTGGGTTATGTCCTCAATGTTATTGAAGACTCAGAGGAACGCCGTCAAAGCTTGATCCAAGCCTGGGAACTCACCGGGAAAGTTTTAATTGTCGCGGCTCAAATCCTGATTAACGCTCCTAGTAAAACCCAACTTGCTTACAATGATGGCATTGTGACGCGCCGCAATACTTTTCAGAAATATTACGAACAACAAGAACTCAAAACTTATATTGATGAAGTCCTAAATGTAGATGCAGTACCCATAGCACTAGGCGTTTACTTTGTTTTTCGAGATGAAGCGGAAAAAGAAAGTTACAAAGCTATCCGCTTTTTTTCTGCGACTTCTACACCGCGAGTCCGCATTCCTATTAAGCGGTTTGAAGACTATCAAGAACAGCTACAACCACTCATGGCTTTCTTTACTAAGCGCGGTAGACTACCTGTGAAAGGCGAATTGGAAAATGAACAGGAATTACTAAGCGAATTTGGTAACTTTCGCCGTGCCTTCGGTGTAGTTTTGCAAGCAACTGATGAGGCTGAATGGGATGCGATCGCTTACCGTCGTTCTCTGGATATTCAAGTTTATCTTGCCCTAACTCACTTTGATAAACGCCCTGCATGGCAGAAGCTAGCAGCAGAAATGCGTCACGATATCAAAGCCTTTTTTAGTAGCTATGAAGAAGCGTGCCTTGTAGCCGATCAAAAGCTTTTCAGCTTGGGTAAACCTGGGGTGATTCAAACTGCTTGCGAAAAAAGCAAAATTGGTAAGCACACGCGCGGTGCGCTTTACGTCCATGTTTCGGCATTAGCAGCCCTTGATCCGTTACTGCGAATTTGTGAAGGCTGCGCTAGCCGCACCATTGGGCGCGTAGATGGAGCAACGTTGATCAAATATCACACTGATAAGCCACAAATATCCTATCTGTTTTACCCTGACTTCGACACTGATCCCCACCCAGCTTTAAAAGCCAGTATAGGTATTGATTTAAAAACCCTATTCGTCACTCACCGAGACTACGAAACTAGGGCAAATCCGCCAATTTTGCACCGTAAGGAAACATTTGTTACCAGCAACTACCCACGCTACGAAGAATTTGCTAAACTCACCCAACAAGAACAGGAATTAGGGCTGCTTAACCAAAAAAGCGACATTGGTACGCGTGAAGGTTGGGAAAAATGCCTCGCTGCACACAAAGTAGAAATCAAGGGACATCAGGTTTATCCAATTCAAGAAAGTTAATAAAACGCTGACGCTATAAGGTTATCCTGAATTTGTATTTAACCCAAGTAAATCTTGGTAGTTTGTTATGTTTGCGGAAAATCACACAGCAGCTATGGCAAGTTTCAATCTCTGATAGAAATTAATCGGAACTGCTGCCGCTCTGATAATCCAAACCTTTATAGGTACTAGTTAGATGATATACTTTTCGATTTCCTCGTTGGATTTTATTGATATTTCCTCAAAAGAGGCAAAAATTTGAAAGTATGAGGAAAATTAAATCGCTACTGGGAGTTTTCGGTAGCCGCAAGATGGCGGCTTTATTATTTTTAGGTTTTTCATCGGGTTTACCATTATTGTTAATCGGTAATACCTTAAAGGCTTGGATGACCGAGGAGAAGGTAGATTTAGCCGCTATTGGTTGGTTTAGCCTTGCTAGTTTGCCTTATTCCTTGAAGTTTTTGTGGGCACCCTTGGTGGATAGGTTCACTTTGCCAGTTTTGGGGCGACGACGGGGTTGGTTAATTTTGACGCAGATTGCTTTGATCATAGCGATCGCATTCATGGCTTTTCAACAACCCAAACAAGCATTACAACTACTAGCCATCAACGCCATAGTCATTGCTTTTATCAGTGCAACTCAAGATATCGCTGCTGATGCTTACCGCACCGACGTTTTAGAAAAACTAGAAATGGGGGCTGGTGCAGCCGTTTTTATCTTAGGTTATCGAATTGCCTTGTTATTTGCAGGTGCTTTAGCCTTGATGCTTGCTGATAAACTGCCTTGGTCATCGGTTTACTTGTTTATGGCAGGGACGATGGTAATAGGTATTCTTGCCACCTTATTCGCACCAGAACCCAAGGAAATTAGCCCTCCAGCTTCTCTAAGGGATGCTGTAATCTTGCCTTTTAAGGAATTTTTTCAGCGTCAAGGGATTATTAAAGCTATTCTAATGCTGGCATTCATCACCCTATACAAGCTAGGTGATGCTTTGTTGAGCAATATGACCACGCCTTTTTTGCTGCAAACTGGTTTTACCAAAACCGACATTGGGGCAATTCAAGTGGGGATGGGGTTAATTGCTACGATTGTCGGCGCTTTAGCCGGTGGATCAATTTTGAGTGCTATTGGCATCAATCGATCGCTTTGGGTTTTTGGTATTCTACAAGCAGTAAGTAATTTAGCTTACTTTTTTCTAGCATACATCGGTAAAAACTACCAAGCTATGGTACTTGCCATCAACATAGAACAATTTTGTGGTGGATTGGGGACAGCAGCCTTTGTTGCCTTTTTGATGAGTCTTTGTAACCAGCGGTTTTCTGCAACTCAATATGCTTTGTTATCCAGCTTAATGGCTGTCAGCCGCGATATTCTGGCGGCCCCTGGAGGCGCGATCGCTCAAAGTACGGGTTGGCCTGTATTTTTCTTAATTACCATCGCCGCCGCAATACCAGGACTACTCCTATTACCAGTATTTGCCCCCTGGAACCCTCAGCCAGTGGCAGTATCCAGACCAGGACTTGAGGACGAAGAAGAGGATATATGGGGAATCAAGTAGTTATTGCTGTCGGCACATTCATCCTCTTACTCACTGGTTTATTACTTGGCTATGTTCTCTCGCAGTTAGTTCTGGGATTTCTAGCATTTAACCTCCTAACATTTTTCGGAACACTCAGCCTAATTTTAATTTTTGGGACACTTTATTACGTTTTATTTTGGCAGTTGCGGAGAGATCAGTCTCGGCCATCAACGCCATCAACTATAAATCAAGGGATACCAAACCAGTTAGATGATGGTGGATCTGATAGCTATCTCAAAAACAGGCTAATCGCTAAATTATCCGGTGATGTTGCCGCTGCTGAACGGTTAATTGAACAGGCAAAGGAGACTTATCCAGGGATGCCGGAGAACTGGTATTGCGAGAGAGTACTTGATGACTTGGAGAGCGATCGCCAGCGGGAGTAGGTGAGGCAGGGGAAGCAGGGGAAGCAGGGGAAGCAGGGGAAGAGAAGTATTGCCCAATTCCCCATTTCCATGCACAGAAAATTGCTAAAATAAATCAAGAATACTTCACAAATCTTCAGCTAGGTTCTCATAAAAGTTCCTAGCTTCTTGCAATTAAAATATGGCTATTTTTCGTCAATACATCGCCCCACTGCTTGCAGTATTAGTATTTTTCTTTGCCCTAGTGGCAGTAAGCGCCCGCATCTTTTTACCGTCCGATATGGCAGCACCCGCACCAATTGAAGAGTTGGGGGTAAGTTTTCAACCTACTCCAACTGATTTATCACCAGCAGCACATAATTTAGCTAGCTAAGTTAATAAGCGTTAGAAGTGTCTGAGCAACTACTACCTGGGTATATTATTCGCCGTGGTTCCACTTTGGATCGAGCGTTGCTGTTTAAATTCATGCAGCGAACTTACCAGGATCTCTTTCCCAATGAGGATTTTTCCCACTTAGAGCAAACAGTTAAGCAATACTTTTCTAGTGATACGCCCTTGTGGTGGGTAGAAGAGGAGGGGGAGCAGGGGAGCAGGGGAGCAGGGGAGCGGGGGAACAATAAAGGATCTCTCTCCTCTGCCCCTCTGCCTCTCTGCCCCTCTGCCTCTCATTCCCCTATCGCTTGCCTCTGGGTGGGCAATGCCATAGATCAAGTCCAAGGTAATCGTCATGCTCACATTTTTATCCTTTACGTTGTACCAGAACATCGGCGGCAAGGTATTGGTACAGCCTTAATGCGATATGTAGAAAATTGGGCTATTGAAAGAGGCGATCGCCAGATTGGACTGCAAGTTTTTCAATCAAACAAACCCGCATTAAATCTTTACAATCAGTTAGGTTATCAAACCCAATCCCTGTGGATGGTAAAATTCCTGAGTGCAGAAAAATAAACTATAGGATGCTAGTAACATAACTTTAGCGTCTGAGTTATGGCGTTTCTCGTTTGAATAAAACTCAACGAGGGGAAAAGAAAGTGTATAATTACGCAACTAATACTTATAAAGCTTTAACTTATTGGCGCAGGAGATTATGTGTTAATCCCGAAAAGGGATTGAAATGAAATTATGTATGACGAAGACGATCTAAGCCTACTCGATATTGGGGAGGAGCTAGAAAGCCCCTTAGATAAAATAGAGCCGCTAACTGCTGATTCAGTTGTGGCAAAGCCAGATCCAGAAGTGATGCTAGCCCTGCTGGAAAATCCCCAGCCTCAGCAAAGAATGTTAGCGGCGCGTGCTTTTTGTGATATAGAAGATGCGCGTGCTACACCCCATCTAATTCACCTGTTAACCGATACCTGCCCCTTAGTCCGAGTAAGTGCAGCCTATGCCCTCGGACGTAATCCTAGTTCAGAGGCAGTGATTCCGTTAATTGCTCAACTAAACAGTGATTGGAATGGCTATGTGCGTAAAGGCGTTGTCTGGGCTTTAGGAAACTGTCGCGATCGCCGTTCTTTACCGCCCCTAGCAGATGCCCTAAGAACTGACATTTCCGCAGTGCGTTTGTGGGCTGCTAGCGCCTTAGCACAGATGGCAGAAGTGGGTTATGAAGCAGTTATAGGGGCAATACCACCATTAATTGAAGCCTTAGTCAAAGATCCCGTGGCAGCAGTACGGAGTAACAGCGCTTGGGCAATTGGTCAACTGTGCCGCGAGCTACCTTCTAATGTAGTTTACGCTACAGCGATCGATGCCCTAATTCAAGCCTTTGCTGAAGACCAAGATTTAGGAGTCCGGGAAGACGCTAAAGCTTCACTGTTAGGAGTGGGTGATCCCCGTGGTTTACAGCTGATTGAAACCCTGGAACAAGAAGGGTGGTTTTAATTTGGGCATTGGGAATTGGGCATTGGGCATTGGGAAACTCTTCTCCCCTGTCTTCCTAATCTCCCCTTGCTCCCTCTGCTTCCCCTGCTTCCCCTGCTTCCCCTGCCTCCCCTGCTTCCCCTGCCTCCCCTGCCTCCCCTGCTTCCCCTGCCTCCCCTGCCTCCCCTGCCTCCCTTGCTCCCTCATCCCCCGTCTTTGCCCTTACTGACCTTCAGTTACAGGTTTGACCAAATTTAAGTCATAAGGACGCTCAGTATCATCTTCGCCTAAATATTCGCCATTTTGAATTTCCAAAATAACTAGCGGAATATGTCCAGGATTGTCTACCTTATGTAGGGTGGCTGCTGGAACATAAGTTGATTCGTTTCGATTTAGTAATATTTCCACATCGCCACATGTCACCTTTGCTACACCGGAAACTACAACCCAATGTTCATTGCGATGATAATGGATTTGTGGTTTAATTCCGTGCCTGGGCTTAATTTCAACACGGCTAATTCTATAGGTTTCTCCCTCCTCGATCACCTCCACTTCGCCCCAGTATCGTGTACCTGAATGTGGAGACAATTCGTTAATATTTGACTGGGTATTATTTTCATTGGGAGTCATAATCAATTTCTCAACCAGATGAGTATTAGTCTTTTTCAGTAATTTACCGTAAACAGGATAAACCTGGATAGGGAGATGCAGTCACAAAATTTTTATTGATAACAACTGCTCTAACTTTACTCCAGGCAACAGATCCTATCCGTAAATTTCTAAATGTTTGAATGCATGAATTCCTTAACCACCCGTATACTGAATCCGATAAATTCGGTTATTGGCTTCTTCTGTTAGTAGTAGACTACCATCTGGTAACACGAGTAAACCTACAGGTCGTCCCCAAGTGGTTGGTACAGAAGGATTTAGCAAAAATCCTGTGAGAAAGTCTTCATAATAGCCTTGCGATCGCCCCTTAACATCGAAGGGAACAAATACAATTTTATAACCAGTGCCGCGATCGCGATTCCAAGAACCACGAAAAGCTGCAAAAGCACCGTTCCGATATTTTTTTGGAAACGTTTTACCATCATAAAACTGCAAACCCAGTGCTGCTGAGTGCGCCTGGAACAGCACATCTGGCGTTTGGGTACGGGCTACTAAGTCGGGACGTTTACTTTTACCTTCCGTCTTTTGGCGCGGATCGAGGTTGTTTGGTGTGAGGTAAGCATAGGGCCAACCGTAAAACGCCCCCTGTTTCACGCGTGTCAGATAATCTGGAACCAACTCATCACCGATTCCATCCCGTTCGTTGACAGTGGTATAAAGTTCCTTAGTTACAGGATGAAAGTCTAAACCAACAGGGTTACGCAAGCCGGAAGCAAAAGTTTGCTGCTGGGAACCATCTAAATTCATCACCTGTATAGAAGCCCGTGGTAGCGGTTCTTCATCCACATTGGTTCCTGAACCAACTGAAACATATAATTTATTGCGATCGGGTGAGAGAACAACATTGCGCGTCCAATGGTTGTTATAACCTTGAGAAGGCAAGTCGGCTATTTTTTTCCCCTTACCTGTAATCTTGTTTTGACCTTTAGTATAGGGAAAACGCACCACAGCATCTGTATTCCCCAGAAAAAAGGAATTACCTGCAAAAGCCATACCAAAAGGTCTATTGAGTTCGTTGTCCCTACTAGCAAAGGTTTCTCGAACGTCGGCTACACCATCACCGTTACTGTCACGTAACAAACGAATTCTGTTTTGCCCGGTTTCAGTCACCAGAACATCACCACTGGGGGTTAAAGCTAGCCAGCGTGGGGCATCTAAACCTTCAGCAAAGACGTTAACTGTAAAGCCTCTTGGTACGCGCAGCACCGGATTTTGCGGAATAGGCACAACTTCAGGCCGCTTAGAAGCACTTTCTGTTGCAAAGGGTGCTGGTAAATTCTTCAAATTTATCCGAATGGGTGTAGGCGAAAGTGTTTCAGTACGGACAATCTTTTTGGGCTGTGTAGGATTCTGTGTCCGTTGGGTAGAAGGTACAGATATTTGTGGTGTGGGATTATCTAAAGAAGCGCGAGTCTGGTTACAGGCTGCTGTTAAAGTTAGTAAAAAAATTGGCAGCAAGAAACGCGCAGAGACTTTCATAGCGGTAGACATTATGACATAATTTTTTTACTTTAGACTTGAGACTTAATAATTGTCACCAGTCTAAAGTCCGATTTTCCTTAATTAGTCAACCTATTAAGGTACTAGATACTAGTAAAATAATTTACACCCTCATACTCAATGCCCAACATTCAGACATATAAGTATTTATTTGTTAACAAAAAATTTTCAAATTCTGCTGCTGGCAATGGACGGCTAAATAGAAAACCTTGCATAGAATTACAGTTGTGTTGTCGCAAAAACCCTAGTTCTGCTTCTGTCTCTACACCCTCGGCAACTACATCTAGATTGAGATTATGAGCCATTTGAATTAATGCCTTAGTGATGGCTGATTTCTGTAGATCATTAGCAACATTATGGATAAAATAACGGTCAATTTTTAATGTGTTAATTGGTAAGTTTTTCAGATAAATTAAAGAAGAGTAGCCCGTACCAAAATCATCGATCGCAATTTTTACACCCAAGGATTGCAATTTGCTCATAGTAGCGATCGCACTATTTACATCTTGCATAATCATACTTTCAGTAAGTTCTATTTCTAAGTAATGTGGTTCTAAATCATTAACATCTATAAAATTAACTAATTTCTGAATAAAATCTGGTTGATTAAATTCGATTACTGACAAATTGACCGCAATAATCAAAGGATAAATTCCAATATCACGCCAGGTTCTTATTTGTTGACAGACTTTTTTTAATACCCATTTCCCAATTGGAACAATTAAACCTGTAGACTCTGCTAACGGAATAAATTCTGTTGGATAAATCAACCCTACTTCTGGGCTTTGCCAGCGCAATAAACTTTCAGCAGCTACTATTTTTCCAGAAGCAATATCGACTATTGGTTGATAATAAATTTCAAATTCTTGAAAATTATGTTGTTTGATAGCCCGATGTAAGCTAATTTCTAATAGCTGCATCTTTGGAGACAAGTTGTTAATTGCAGCCTGAGGAGATAAATACCTTTTTAAAGTAGCGTGTTTTTCTAATCTGTTGATGATGGCACTTAATAACTCAGCCCGAGTGAAAGGTTTAGTTATATAGTCATCAGCACCCATATTCATCCCTTGACGGAAGTCAGATTTGGCAGATTTGGCAGTGAGAAAAATGAAGGGGATTGTTGCGGTTGATGGCTCTTGACGTAACGCTGTTAGTACGCCATAACCGTCAAGTTGTGGCATCATCATATCACAGAGAATTAAATCGGGAACTTCGGAGATAGCTAAATGTACTCCGATTCTGCCATTAGCCGCAGCAATAGTTTCAAAATCCTCAGCTTCTAATAGATCCAAAATGTTTTCACGAACTGCATCTTCATCTTCTATTATTAAAATTTTTGCCATAATTTACCTCAATTCATATTTTATTTTTGATGCTAAAATCACAAAAGAATTGTACAAAAACTGCATATAGATATAGCAGATATTTCATTGTTGTAGATATATACAACTTTTTTAAATTCTCATTCTTCATGTAATGCCTAATATATTACCGACATTAATAGCGCGATAAAAGGATTCTAATAACGGATGAATATCGCTAACCCAAAAGCTAGTACCTTCTAGCATTTCCCGTGCTTGGTAGCTCGTGATAGCGACAACATTTTCCCTAATAAATGTACTACCAAAATCTGCATAACTCTTGCAAGTGTAAATTACTGCTGGGCTGGACGAGAATAAATATTGCAGATGTTGTTGGCTGAAAAGTAGCGCCCACCATATTTCCCAATATGAACGCTCAACTACATCTTGTGGCTGTAGTTCTCTAAAGTTGAGTGCCGTTTGGTTAACTTCTAGCACAATACTCTCTGTTATTAGCAACTCAATAAGCTGGAAGGAGCCATTGAAGATGGAGCGAAATCGTTTTTCAGTCTCACAAAATAATAGTTTTACCTGTACGCAGGAGGTACTATTCACAGAAACTCCAATGAGACGAGCAGGTTCGCCTGTCGTATACTTAAGTACTATAGCGCGTAGTAGTAACCATTTGTACTTGAGTAGTTGTCTCTCAAGGAGAATCTGATGTTCTACCTCAAAGGAAGCAATACTAGTGTTATCTCTAGTTTTTTCTGTTTCTTTTGCCAATACTTGACAAATGCTTTTAGGGGTAATACAAGCAACAATATAACCTTGGTTATCTGCAATTTGCAGTAGATCCAATATCTGGCACAACAGTAATAACACTGAGGCTATCTCCGAAAATTCTGACATGTTTAATGTCATGACCAAGGTATGCATAACTTCAAGAATCTTAGCTGTTTTCAAGCTAGTTTTTGAAGCTATAAGCATTACCATATCATTCTTGGTGAAGCACTCTACTATCTGCGAAGATGAAAAAAGTAAGATATTATTGCCCTGTGCTACCATCGGTGCGTAGACGTAACCCGTGGTAGACATCGCAACTAATAGTGCTCTTTCCAACACAAGCATCCGCAGCGAACGATCAATTGTTGACTCTAAGCTTTGTAGCTTTAGAAGCGGAGGTAACGCTTGCATAGATTTTTATGATAGCTATTATTAAAAAATAGTTATCTAAAGTTTTTTACTTAAGCATTCTCCAATATTTTGACGCCAAACAAGTAGTAATATTTAGGATATAAATACTACAAAAAGTGTGTTAAGAATTACAATACAGCTTATATCTGGCTAGTTGGAACCTGGATTTTGGCCAATAATCGATAGTTCTTCTCCCCCTGTTCCCAATATGCTTGGGTTAAGCAAATTTATCTGTTAAGACAGGCAGGGTGAGCAGGGGGAGAGAAAAAAGCTTAACCCAAGCGTATTGCCTCTGCTCCCCTTATTTCCTTGCTTTTTCACTAAGGACGCAATTGCAACCGCCGTTCGCCGTAACGTAATAGCCTTTCTATAGTTACAAGCCGATGTTCCCAAACTTTGACTTGGTAGGAATTTGACTTAAGCTCTTGGCTCATCAATACCCGAAATTGAGACTGGAATCGGGTTAGAGAGGCTCTCGCCACTAGTAGCTTGCTAGAAGAAGGGGAAGCAGCAAGCTGATTTAAAGCACTACGTAAAACTTCTGTCTGGTTGTTAAAATCTGATCTTGTCTGAGACGATTTTTGTAGTTGGTCATTTTGGAAAACAAATTTCCATTCCCGTTGCAGCGCGGTATAACGAATGGCAGCAGTTTGAAAAGGCTGGCGGTGAGGAATAGGTTCAGTTTTAGTGGGTGTTGGGGATTGAACCCTACCTTGGGTACTAATAAAGACTTTTTGTAGCTCGTTGTTAAAATTCTCTGCGGCAAAGAGTGCATAACCACTAACTGGCAAGTCTCTTACCAACTGGAGTTGATCGAATGCTCCAATTGTTGGCAAAGAAAGTAAGCGGATTCCTGGTACCAACAAGGTAGCTCCCAATTGTTTAGAGGCGATCCAGGGTTGGGCCAGCCGTTGAAAGCGAGAAGTATCAAGAGCATAAGTCATGGGAACAATTAAATCTATATCCCCCCGCCTTGCCCAAGTTTCCCAGTTTTGTTGAATTTTCTGAATCCGTTCTGATTCCTGCAAAGGAAATACTGCAACTGACAAAATCAAATTTGGTTGTTTTTGCCTCAACTGCCGTGATAATTGGGCGACAAAGCTATCAACTTGCTCGGTGCGAAATGTCGTCCACTTTTGCCACAAGTCTGGTTGGCTAGGGGAAATATTCACTGGATCTATACCAGTAAGTTGCTGAAATTGCGCTCTTGCAGCTTTGCCATAGCCGTAGGTTCGACCTGCTGATGGGTCTTGGAAAGGGTAACGAATGTAGTCTAGCTGTAAACCATCTACCTTATAGCGAGTGACAATTTCCTCATACAGCTTGAATAAATACTCGCGCACTTCGGGGTTAGCTGGGTCGAAGAATGGCTTAGTCTGACCAACAGGAATCATGTTGCCCAGGTTATCGTAGTTTGCCCAATCGGGATGAGCCGTCAGCACTGGCCCTGGAGAATCACGATTAACGTTGATAATCTCATTGTGACGTTGATTACCAGCAGCAAAAGTCCAAACCCAAGCGTGTAATTCCATGTCGCGCTCATGGGCTAATTTCACCGCATCTGCCAGTGGGTCCCATCCACGAATTAATGGGTTTTGCTCTTTTGCGACTTGGCTCGGATAAATTGTATAGCCAGCATTAACAGTTTCAAAGAAGACGGTATTAATCCCAGCTTGAGCTAGGCGATCAAAAATCTGGGATAGTCCCGCCTTGCTACCAGCACGAACAATCGTCCCCCGATCTAACCAAACTGCCCGGATTTCTGGTTGAGCCAGTCTCTGATCAACAGGGAACTGCTGCCACAACATTGTCTTCGCTACCAGCCACTGCTGACGAGCCAAAGCGTAGTTTTTTTGGGCAATCAATACGGGTAAGTTTCTAGCAATTGCCCTTGCTTGTGCCAACGCTTGCTCTTTACTTGTGCCTAATGCCCCCAGTTTGGTTGAGGCTAATTGCAACGGCTGTTCTTTAATATTTGAAGACTGCTTTTCCTCAGATATCATTTCGCCAACATTAGCCGCATCGGCTGACACTGCTAAATGAGCGCTTTCCACCCGACCAATCAGATTTTCTAGCTCTTGCTGGAGGGCGATCGCTTGGCTGTTGTCAATCGGCTCATTAGAGTTAGGTGCCACATCTAGACGCACTGCTTGTTCCAATTGGTCAATAGCCTCAGAATTTGGCTGTTTGACTATAGGAAGCGGTTTAGGTATGGGAACGGCGGCAGTTTTAGGAGGAGGGGATGAAGGAGATGAACTGCCCCTCTGCACCCCTGCACCCCTGTTCCCTTGCTCCCTTGACGCAGCCGCTACTTTTGTAGAACAGTTTGGGGAACCTCCTGCTACTTTTTTCATGCGATTCGATGGTGGTAGCGCTGTCAAATAATGATTGACAGCAGCTTTTAACCAGGCATTATCTAACCCGGCTGCTGAGGCTGTATCTGTTCCCCAGCGCCAGCCCAAAAAGGTGGAACGCTCAGTTGTTACTACTGCGGCAGGATTATCTTTAGAATTCCAAACAGCAGGAGATTGAGTACCCATATCATTAGGAATCACAACGCCGCCGCGTACTTTGCCAAAAAGTTCAGTTTGATTGGCCCATTCTGAGATTTTGGTTTTTGTGGGTTTGATCTGTTCTGTGTTACTGAGGCTGAATCCCCAATAACCTCCCAAAAGCGATCGCAATAACTGGCGCACTCCTGGCGATGACAGACTACCTACAGGGCCACTAGCAATCAAGCGCCCTCCCTTACTCATCCATTCTTCTAGAGCGATCGCTTGGGTTGGTGTTAATGTCTCGACATTTGGCAAAAATAATACCCGGCGATCGCCCCAATCTGCCATACTTCGTACATCATTTAGGGGAATTACACAATATTTTGCCCCTATTGCCTCTAAGCGGTCAGTTATGCCTGTCCATTGATTCGCATTTTCTTGGCTATGCACTACGCTCAATACAGGTTCTTCGGCTGCTGCCGTTACTGGCAAAATACTCAAAAAATTTAAAATTCCAATTTCACAACTTAAAATAAATAATTTTCTAGCTTCTTTAATTTTTAAACTTATATCTTTTTGGTTTTCTTGATGCCTCACCAGTCACTCCTCATTTCATTATTAATTGAGTTATTAGTCAGAATTCATTAGTACATCATCTAGGACTCTGGCTTAATTTTTGGTATATTTACTGATATATAACCTTAATTACGTAAACTTACTATTAGTGTGGATTTCCCAAAACAAAATAAGACTTCTATAGAAGTACTTAATGAATTACCTTTATCAATCTAGCCTATCAAAACCAATAAAAAATGCCAAGATTGATACTCAAATTGTCACAGGCGATTCTAAATAAATTGTTGGCTCTTGCATCGTGAATTTAATTCCATTAGTGGCTAGCTTTTTAGAAATTTTTTCATTTGCCAATTCTAATAAACGTTTACGTAATTGCAGAGAGTTGTCACTAGAACCCAAAATAAAAAATGTCACTCTTGTTCTAGTTATCTTTTTTTCTACATTATTGTGGGTTAAAAAAGTAATACTAGTGCTACCTGGATCGATACCAAATAGTGAATTAGTACTCTCGACAATTACTTGTTGAACTAGAGCTTGTTCTCGGTCTTGCAGCAAGTCTAAAAAATCGAGGTAGAGTAGAACCATAACTTTCTTACCTCGAGTAATATTTTCAATTTCTAAGTTGGCTAATATTGAATTGGGAATAATAAACAATGTACTTTTAGCAGCAGCGCGAATTTTGGTTGAGCGGATACCAATTGACTCAACTCGCCCAAATAAACCTTCAGGGATTTGCTGGGATTTTTGTAAACGAATATATTCTCCAGGGACAAAGGGACGATCTAAATACAACACAATTGTTCCCAACAACTGCTCTAGAGTTTTTTGAGCCGCAAAAGCTACAGCTAATCCACCAATTCCTAATCCAGTTATTAACCCAATTAAATTAAACTGTTGACTTTGGGCAAAAGCCAGAACAGCAATAAATCCGATAATTACATTTGCAATTGTTTCAAATACTAAAAGTACTTCATCTACCTCTCGACCAAATTTACGTAATATTTCAATTCCATACACTCGAATAAACTGTCGAAATAAACGAGAGCATAGCCAAGAGATACTGACAATGACAGCTAAATCAACAATAGGAGAAAGAAATCTATAGATAGATTCATATTCCACAATCCATGCTAAAGATAATGAAATCAGAATTAAGCTACCTGTAATTCTAAATAAGTTTCTAATTGGATCAATCAAATTATTATAAATACTGGCAACTTGCTGCGGTGCAAAACGACGAATAATAATTCGCAAGAATGTAGGAGTATATTGCCCTACTAGCAAAGACAGCAAAATAAAAACTAGAAAGACTCCAAATCTAGATAAGGCTGATATTGTGCTATCACGTTGAAAAAATTCTAGAATAATACGTGAGATATTCGTCATTCTCTCTAGATTGTAATTGGTGAATCAACATAAATTGTTGGTTCTTCTATATCAAAAGCAATACCATATTCTTTTAAACACTGAGTCATGCTTTCAGTTGCCATATTTAGCAGTTGGCGACGTAATTCCATCGAAACATCTCCAGAACCTAAGATAAAGAAAGTAACTTGTGCTTGAGTTTTATCTGGTTCTAGGGAATTACTGATACTTTTAAAAGTAACTCCTGTATTTTGCGAATCAATCCCAAAAATACCATTCGTACTATCTAGAATAACTTGGCGAATTAAGGCTCTATCTTCGCTACTTAGTGCTCGGTAGAAGGTCAAATAAAGAATAGACATGACTTTCTTCCCACCAGTAAAATTTTCAATATTAACTTGAGTCAGAGAACTGTTAGGCACTATCATCACAGTTCCCTTACCAGATGTTCTAATTCGGGTGGATCTTAATCCTATAGATTCAACTCGTCCAAAAGTCCCATCAGGAAGACCAATATAATCATCAATCACGAAGGGGCGATCAAGATAAAGAACAATACCACCTAGAACTTGTTCTAGAGTTTTTTGAGCAGCAAAGGCTACTGCTAAACCACCGATTCCTAAACTAGCTAGCAATCCTAAAAGATTAATTTGATGTGTTTGAGCATAGGTAAGAATTGCTAAAAAGATAATGACGAGATTAGCAACCCATTTTAAAAGAATAAGTAGCTCACTACTAATTTTTTGCCCAGTTTTGAAAGCAGCATTTAATAAATAGAAATCAAAAAACTTTTGAAATAATTTAGTAGCTAACCAACTGACTGCGATCGCCAGAGTTAAACTCACAATAATTTCTAATGAATTTGTCCATTGATTTCTAGGTAAAAAGGATGTAGTAAACTCAAAAATACTGATTACAGCTACCAAAATTAATAAGTCTTCATTTGGCTTAATTAGCTTTTGGTAAATATCAGTAATTTGGAGAAAACTAAAACGTTTCCAGAGTAAGTTTGCCAATGAAATCATGAAACGACCAAGTATAAAAATAAAAAATCCGACTCCCAGCCCTAGTAAGCCAATTTGTATTTCTCTGTTTGTAAAAACTTCTGATAAAAAAACAACCATTTCTATAATTAATATACAAATTGCGATCAGGAACATCTTAAATTGGTAAATCTACTTTCAATCTTTATAGCCACAACGGACACTTTGTGACCAGTTGCTAAGTTCAAACATATCCATAAAGCACAGTTAATCATCAGGATTGTTGATAGCTGACCGTTGAAAGTCAACAGTGATAAACTACACAATTAAATATGCAATCTTTTTAACAACTTACAACTTTGTTAACATGAGCAACGCATTGGCTTTTGAAGCTGGAAACTCAGCTTTTTCTGAAAGACATGCTACGCAAGTTTTAAGAGTAGAAGTACAATCCTGTACCATTGGTGTCAACTTAACCTAAAAGCATTTCCAAATCCTCTGGGCTGGAAATGCAACTCAAAAGCGGCTCTGCCGCCAGCAAGGGAGGCAGCAGCCCCAAGGATGGCATTCCCAGTCTCAGACTGGGAACGAGATAATATCTAAAAGCTAATTCTAGACTGGCTTTCACGTTAAGTTGACACTAATGATCCTGTACTGGCTATATAAGTGTCCTGCTCTGTGCCTGATCAAAAATATTGAGGGTGGAGATTTATTCGTGTTTTTGCAAAATTGGGATGTTCTCTTACTATCTATCTGAACTCCTGCTATAAGTTTCCTTTGGCTGCCTATTTCTAAAACATCCCCCATTTATTGACAGATTAGTTTCCAAAATGATATGGTAGTCAATGCTATCAAAGACCAAGTTATCATTTAAATTGTGCCAACTACTAAAATCTTCTTTAGAGTGGATGTTTTAGTAGTTGTCTGATTCATTTGAATTTTGAGAAAAAGCTATCCAAAAATAGACGCTAGTTAGATATGCTACTGCTAAGATGCAGATAGTGCTGATAAAGTTAACATCAGTCATGACATTTAATTAAACGTAATAGTGAGCAATAAGCTTACAAATTCTAGTTTGTAAACTTTTGATACTACATCCAAATATCTGGATGCAAAAAGGTTTTAGCCCAAAGGCTTGGACTAGGTAAATTTAATCGGGTCGCTGAATCGATGAAACTTCCTATTTAGGGGATAGCCTAAATATGACTAACCACGAAAGCTATCTATCCAAAAATTGACCATGCAAACACGTGCAGTTTGTGGTCTTCATCCCCTGAATTCTATTCAGGTGGATGGTTGAAAAGGTAATAAGATATACTTACCCTGTTCTTGAGTAGGCTTTTACTAAAGCTCTTTTTATGTTGCTAACCTTAAACTGCCGTATATACCAGCAGCAATAACCAGATAGCTAGCGTTGGTTAGCTGATTAGCTTAGTTTTTGCACGCTATTGCTACATTTACCTATTAGTTTTCATTCTACACTAGAAGGCATCAAAAAACTAGGCAGAAAATGCGTTCTCCAAAGTAGTAAACAAGAAGGTCTTGCAGAACAGAGTTAAATTGTCTAGACTAGAAGATTAACAAAACAACTTAAACAATACAGGTATTGATTAAATCTTCAACTCCTGATATTGGTAGAATTTTTGTATCCAATTTGCAAGCTAATTCTTCAATACTCATATCATCTAAAAATATCAGTTCACCATGTTTGAGCATTACATTCGGTAGTAGAATTCCTTCTCCCAAATCTTGCCCTTGTAAGTTCAACAGCAAATCATGTCCAGTGAGTAGCCCTGTGACTGTGATATCTTGTCCCCAATAATCACTAGATAAAGCACGCATATTTATTTCTAAACCTTCAACAGAATTTAATCGTTTCAAAATAGGTTGAAATGCATTTTCTACTGCATTACCTACTACCCAAGTTAATTTTCTTTGAGGATTAACTTTTGACGGTAATAATTCTGTTGCGGCGGCTGCAAATTGCTTGAGAAACAACTGAATGGAACCAACACCGTTATCAATTTGGGGATACTCTTCATATTCAGATTCGCTTGGCAATTCCTCACCTGCAATTAAAAACCACTCATCAGCTAACCAAACAACACTGGAAGCAAACTTTTGACGAAATTGCTGCGAGATTCTTTTGACTTGAGAAATCACTTCTTTGGCTTTTTCTCTACTTACGGGTGTGAGTTCGTCGTCTTGGGGACGAAATCGTGTCAACCCGACTGGCACAACTGCCACCGATGCCACCGCAGGTACTTCACCAGTATGAAAGGTCGCTAAATCTTTAAGAGTTTGCTCCAAATGTTTGCCATCATTTATACCAGGGCAAACAACCACTTGAGCATGAATTTGTAGCCGCCTTTCTTGAAACCACCTGAGTTGTTGCAAGATTTGTCCCGCACGGGGATTTTTCAACAGTCTAATTCTGATTTCGGGTTCTGTGGCATGAACAGAAACATACAACGGAGACAAGCGCATTTGTTCAATCCGTTGCCATTCTCTTTCTGGTAAATTGGTGAGGGTAAGATAAGAACCGTACAAAAAACTTAGACGGTAATCGTCATCTTTAAAATACAAGCTGGTGCGCTTACCTGGGGGCTGTTGGTCGATAAAGCAAAATGGACAGCGGTTGTTGCACTGAATTAAGCCATCAAATAGGGCAGTTTCAAATTCTAGCCCCAAGTCTTGGTCATAATCTTTTTCGATTTCCAGGCTATGAGTTTTCCCAGTAGCGTCTAAAACTTCTAATTCCAACACTTCATCAGCACACAAAAACTGATAATCAATTAAATCGCGGGGACGTGTACCATTGATAGCAACGATCGCATCACCAGCCTCAAAGCCAATCTCTGCGGCTATAGAATCTGGAAGCACCTTGGTAATTCGGGCAGGATTAATTGTATTCATGGGGCATTGGGCATGGGGCATGGGGCATGGGGCATTGGCTTTGGACTAATGACTAATGACCAATGACTAATGACTATTATGAATTATCCTTTCCAACCTGCTGCGATCGCAGCTAAAATAACGCTGCCAAATGCTAATCTATACCAAACAAAAACCAAGGTATTTTTGGTTTGTAAGTACTTGATCAAGAATGCAATTGATATGTAAGAAAAAATAAAGGTTGAAATAATCCCTACAATTAACAGTCCAACAATGTTATTTGGTAGCTGTTGGGCTTGAAATAAATTGAATATTTTCAAACTCTTATATAGCGTAGCAATGGTAAGAGTTGGAAACCCTAACAAAAATGAGAATTTTGCCGCTGTATCGCGTTCTAGCCCTAAAAATAAGGCAGTTGTCAAAGTCGAGCCAGAACGAGAAACACCTGGAATTAAAGCAAGTGTTTGCCCTAATCCAACTAAAATACCATCCCGAATTTGCAAGGAATTAAAATCTCGCTTGCGAGTACCAATTTTTTCTGCTAATCCAAGTAAAAGTGCCATGATAACTGACATGATGGCAATGATTAATGCACTCTCCGGTAGAATATCTTTCAAAAGAAAACCAACAATTAACGCAGGCATAGTCCCTACTACAATACCGACAAGAATTTTCCATTCTTCGCGTTGCCAGTCTTTCTCTTTTAAGGCTTCAATTCCACCTTTGACAATACTAGAAATCAAAGACCAAAAATACAACAAAATTGCTATAACGCTGCCAAATTGAATTGCATCAACAAAATCTTTAGAACCTAGTTCTTTCCAACCAAATACCTTTGTCACAATCAGAAGATGGGCAGTGCTGCTGATTGGTAAAAACTCTGTAATACCTTGAACAATGCCTAAAATAAAAGCTTGAATAAACTCCATACCTAACTAATACCTTTTTCCTGTTTTATACATCATTACTTAGCTGATGATGTTGCTTTATATACTCTCAATTGCACCCGATATTCTAGAAAATCTAACTTGACTGACCAATAACATCATCGAAGACGCTGGCCATGTTCTTACACCCACCTTAATAAGTCAACGCAATTTTGGCAGTTCATCAAACTTTAATATTTAGTGGGCTGATACCAGTTCACTTTTTAAGCGTTAAATTTTACCCTTGATTTTTCTGTAGTTTACCATTACAAAAAACTACACAGGAGTTCTGTACATAGTGAAAGTTTAGAAAATTACTCTGGGGCAGAACGCTTTGTTAGGTTTACGTCAGCATCCACCGAAATTTCTGTATAATTGCAATGCCCCTGGGGGGGATTTTAAAATGTGATATCTTAAATAAGATAAAGTTTAGTAACAAATATTAAAAACTTTGATTAATAATACACTGTCCTCCTACACTGCTTCTACCCCTTCTATTGATACCGAGTTGGATTTAGCTGATACTGGGCAGAAGGGTATCAGGCAATTGGAATCTACACTTTCCTTTTCTCCCTCTCTTCCCTTAATTTCTACCCAACAAACTTGGTTAGTCTTTGCGGCGGCGGTGTTTTTGGTATCAGTACCAGTATTTGTAGAAGCGCCAATAGTGCGATCGCTACCAAGTCTGAGTTTAGCGCTTACAGCATTTTGGGTGTGGCTAAGTTTTAGCTTAATGTCACGGACTGCAACTTACGTCTGGGGGGATTTACTCTTAGGATTTAGCGGGAGTTGGTTAGCGGGGGCGATTTACTGGGGCTGGTTACGTTGGGAACCTTTATGGCATCTGCCAGTGGAGTCTATAGGATTACCGTTTGCTTGCTGGTGTCTAATGAAGAATTGGGGCAAGGTGGGTAGCTGGTTTTATTTAGGTTCTTTACTCGGTACAGCTTTAACAGATGTATATTTTTATCTAGTAGATTTGATGCCCTATTGGCGGCAAATTATGAGAGTAGATGCAGATGTAGCACCGCAAATCTTACAAAATGCCCTCATACAAGTACAAACACCTTGGGGACAAAGTTGGGCCATCGTTCTCGCCTTAGTGCTGTTAACAGTCGGAATTTTACCTTTAAATTTAAAGCAAATACACTGGTATGCCTTTAGTGGCGCAGTTTTAAGTACAATTTTGGTAGACAGCCTATTTTTGTTAGCTGCGATCGCAGCGTGAAAAAGGCAGGAGATTGCAATCATCGTGTAACCTTCTCTTAACTTTTTCCGGCCCAATCTAAGGCACATCAAAAATGAGGCTGTAAATAATTAATTGGTTAAGAAATATTACATAAAAATTCATCACCATCAAGCCTTCTTACTAAGGTTTTCGGTAATGAGACATCTGACAGTTTTGTGTCTGCTTGGCAGTTAGAATCAGCCACCCCGAAAAGATTTCGGCTACCAGGATGATGGATAGAAGGCTATTGCAGCTATGCAGGCACTCTTACCACAATAAAAATTTTTGGCAAAATTACAGTCAAACCCAGTAACGGTAAATATTGTGGATATTAATACGCTGTATATTAGTTTCTGATGACTGCTGTGTTAATTAAGCTATCAGCTTTTGTCCTTTGTCCTTTATCCTTTGTCCTTAGCGCTCTCACGTAGACGCATTAGCGACTTCCCGCAGAGTATGACTAACGACTAATGACTAATGACTAATGACCACTGTTAGCTTAAAACTTTTATTGCTGTTTGATGGAAAGAGGTAGAAAATCGTGAAAGGATTGGCGCGTTTATTAACAGTGTTTAGTTTGTTACTTGGTTGCTGGGGATGGTTGGGAACAACTCAGATAGCCCAAGCTGCTAGTTTCAACAGTTTTGCTTTTCCCCAAGTCCCAGTTCTGGCAATTGAGCGGCAGAATCGGGCAGATAAGAAGCTAGGAACGGAATTTGGTAAAAAAATTGATTTGAATAATACCAACGTCCGAGCTTTTCAACAGTTTCCAGGACTTTATCCCACCCTGGCTAAGAAAATCATCATAAATGCTCCCTACAAAAATGTAGAGGATGTATTGGATCTTCCAGGATTGAGCGATCGCCAAAAACAAACCCTGCAAGCCAACTTGGATAATTTCACCGTGACAGAATTAGAGCCTGCCTTCAACGAGGGAGACGATCGCTTTAACAACGGCATCTACAGATAACTGCAAGTTGTAGTTAATGTAGCAAATAGCAGCCCACTCCTGATTCTAGGGAGTGGGATTCTTCTATTAGAGATAAGGAGGATGAGGGAGATAAGGAGGACAAAGTAAAATTTCTTCCCCTGCTCCCCCTGCTCCCCCTGCTCCCCCTGCCC
>NZ_JAYGHD010000022.1:0-43265 GCF_034932245.1 Nostoc sp. UHCC 0251 | reverse complement strand
TCTACTAAAGTAGACTAAAGATTATTCGGATTATTTAGTCATCTTTAGATGACTTGAGCTATGTCCCGCAAGGAACTTCAGTTCCTTGCGGGACATAGCTTTCACCTTAAGTTGACAAAACCGCGTTTTACTCCTCTGATTTATAAAGCGATCGATGAAGGGTTCTACGCTTGGCTAGTTCTTTACCTTTGCGACCAAGCTGCTCACGTAGTTGTTGGTCTTTGCATAACCGATTAAAAGCTTGAAAAACTTCATAACCAGAATTGGAATTAACCAGTATCCCATTCTCCTCATGCTGAACTGTGTCTAGAACACTGCCTAAGCGAGAGGTAATTATAGGCTTACCGAAGTAACTTGCTTCTAAATAAACCATACCAAAACCTTCGATATTATCAGCTTTAGCATCTAATAAACTCAGCATGGCAAAAATATCGCAAGCTGCATAATAACCTGCTAATTCCCGCTCCGGCACATATCCCGCAAAATGGACGCGTTTATGTACCCGCAAACGATACGCCAGAGATTTCAGTTCAGATTCACTTGGCCCTTGGCCGCAGATTATATAGTGAACATCCACCCCAAAGGTTAGCAATAGTGGGATATTATCAATTACTCGGTCGAAACCTTTATGTTTTACTAGCCTTCCTATAGAGAGAATAACTATTGCTGAATCGGGGATATTGTACGCCTGACGCACACGAACACGTAAATCATCAAGGCTACTGGGACTGGCTACATTATTACCAAATTTTTCTGGTCTGATTACTGGGTTTATAACGTGGGTAGGAGTATTTAATCGGAAAGCAGTTCTAAGATAGTCTCGTGTATAAGAACTGTTACAAACAATACCTTCGGCTCGTTTGAGTGTTAGTTTAAATAGCGATCGCAGCACGGGATTATGTAAAGTACAATGAAGATCATCCCCGTGTAGATAGATAAAAAAGCGAATAGGTAAGAAATAGCTCAATAGCAACAGTGAAGGAAAGTCATAGCCGTGGCCCCACTCTATATAACGGTAGTGATAACGAAAATAGAGTTTAATTGCTAGGACAAATGAGCAGATGATATTGAGCAAAGGCTTCAAAATACTTCCCACACAGCCACTACGCCAGTATTTAGGATAAAACCAGCGATATATGGGAAATTGTTGACCTTCATCAAATATTTGATCTCCTGAGCAACTAGCCGCTAGCACAATTACTCGTTCTGGATCTTGGAGACAACGATTGTAGATATATTCCCCAATTACAGCTTCTTTCGGCAGGAAGATCCGGGATATAACTAGGATATCTGGGTATGCGGCTTTGTCTCTGATTTCGGCTGTTAGTTGAGAAATATGTTCCATAATCAAGTTGATAATTTTACTTCAAATAATTTTTAATTTATTTACAATTAGGATTACTTTCAAAACTATAATTCTTATTTTATTTCTTTTAAAACCGATGTGGTAGACAAATTTGAAGGCTATTCTAGAAGATTAGTCAGGAAGATTGTTTTGATTTTATTTTTGCTGCAAATTTCCCACTATCCCACTAATTGAGAATTTCTGTGCATGATGAGCAGTAAATAAAATCTTGCACTTGTAGCCAAATTGCTCAGTGAAGAACTGTTGCGAAAATTACTTACTTCAATAGAATATCCTGTCTAGTCTAAAGTGTTGTGCCAAAATGCCAGAAAGGTGGATAAGTATTTGATAGCTATCTGGTGTCTATCTGCGCTTACTGATAAGCATCACATCCATTTGTCAACCTGCTAAGTATGCATAAATAACAAGGTATTGTATGTATCAAATATTACTTATTTTTGAGAAATATCCTCCTAGTCTTCTGATAAAACAAGTAGGGTTAAGTATTAAATAATTAGTCAAAATAATGATTCTAATTTTGAATCATCTGTATAATTCAAAACTTAGTCTGGAAGTGCTAGTCCAATAGGTTTTGTGTAATGATGAACATATCTTAAGGTTCGGTTCCCCAGTCGAGAAATCCCCCCTGCGATCGCTGCCTACTCAAGAGAAGACGCGGTAGATTGAATATGTAGCCTTTAAAAGCCTATGCTACGTGAAAGCTACAAAGCTTGCTTGTTACGGGCTGGCGTTAGCGACAGATTGCAGCACTCCTACCAGCATGGGGAGAAATCATAAATAATTCCGTTTTCCAAGCGATTGTATTATGCGTAAAAAACTACAACAAACCATCAAACCGCTATTAAAAGCCTTCTTAGCCCTAAGTTTGGTGTTAACTTTGGCTTTTAGTCACGCCGATGGAGCATTAGCGGCCCGCAGTGGGGGTCGAATCGGTGGTGGCTCCTTTAGAGTACCTTCCAGCCGCACCTATACACCGCGCACCTATGCACCTCCTGGCGGAGGCGGCGGATACTATCCTGGTGGTGGTTTTGGTGGTGGTTTTGGCTTTCCCTTCCTACTTCCCTTCTGGGGTATTGGCGGAGGATTTGGTGGTCTATTTGGGATCTTAATCTTCTTTGCGATCGCTAATTTCTTATTGCAAACTTTCCGCCGTGTCTCTGGCGGTGAAACAGAAGAAGTAGGATACAGCAGCAACCCCTCTGTTTCTGTCACTCGTTTGCAAGTAGGTTTGTTAGCTCAAGCCCGTGGTTTGCAAAATGAACTCAACCACATTGCTGAAACTGCTGATACTAACAGCCCAGAGGGAAGAGCAGAAATTCTCCAAGAAACAAGCCTAGCTTTACTCCGTCATCCCGAATACTTTGTATATGCAGGTGGTGGCACTCAACAAGCTAGTTTAAATTCAGCAGAGTCTCAGTTCAACCGCCTATCACTGGCAGAACGCAGCAAGTTTAACGAAGAAACTCTTTCTAACGTCAACAACCAGTTAAAAGCAGCCCTTGCCAAAGATGCTTTACCCCCGGCTGGTGAACTCGACAACCCCACCCGCCTATTTACCGAAGGTCCTGGTGAATACATTATCGTCACCTTGCTAGCGGCGACACTAGGCAAGTTTGACATCCCCACAGCGATTAACAGTGCTGATGATTTGCGTCAAGCTTTGCGCCAAATTGGTAGTATCCCAAGTGAGAAACTTCTAGCAATTGAAGTTCTTTGGACTCCGCAAGCTGAAAGTGATACCCTGACATCTGATGATGTGTTGGCAAATTATCCTGATTTGAGACTTGTTTAATCTCTCAAAAATTTCGCGCTTCCCTGCTAAGAAATAACTTTCTATGTTGGCGCAACAAATAAGTTCCCCTTTGAGGGCAATAACTAGAAAACCGTTTGTTAATGACAAGCGGTTTTTTGTATAACTTAGATAGGCCAGGACTTACGCACTGAAAACCAAAACCTAGATCCTCCTTAAAAACAGGGAACCCTAAAAGCCTTTATTATAATGGGGTTGGGGAATCTCTTATAGGGAAATTCTATAGACTTAACTATATATAAAAATTATTTTTAGCCAAGACTTTGGTAATATTATCAAAATGCATTATACGTAAAGCGTTAATTTATGCCTAGTGTTGAAGCCGACGAAAACCGAGAGCATCGCATTAAAACAGAAATCATTGTAGATGCTGAAGACAAAGAAGATCGGGCTATGGGTTGGTATTACTACCTCGAAGAGGCTCTGAATTTTCCCTTTATGGCTAAATGGACTAAAAAGGGACGCAAATCAGGTTCTGTAGAGGAGAAAGAAGTGGAAGTGCTGGGTATGGCCCCAGATGATGAGTGCTTAAAGGATATGCTTGTAGAAGTAGCTTACATTAATGGTAAGGATGAAGATGTATATTCTGCAAAGTTATCTGAAATAGCAGCTATCGATGCTGACAGCGAAACTCAAGAAGCGATCGCAGACTGGCTCTATTGGATTGCTAGAGGATATAAGTTTTAAACTTTAGGATAAATACCGAATAACGCGGCAGGGATTACCAGCAGCGACAACATTCTCAGGTATGTCTTTGACATATTTAACTAAATATGGAATAAGTAGCTTTTCCCTGTCGTTTAGCTCGGTACATAGCAATATCAGCATCTCGCAGCAGAGTTGCAGGCTCCTCATAACTACTAAAATTCCAAGTGATACCAATGCTAGCTGTAGTGGATAATTGATATCCATTGAGGTTAACTGGCAATTTTAAGGAGTCTTGAATACGTTTGGCAACATTAATAGCATCGGTAATGTCTTTAATATCCTCCAAAAGAACTGTAAATTCATCACCACCAAATCGTGCTACAGTATCCCCACTGCGTAAGCACGACTCTAAACGTCTAGCGATCGCTACTAAAAAATCATCCCCTATTCCATGCCCAAAGCGATCGTTAATCTCTTTGAAGCCATCCAAATCCAAAAATAAAACTGCAAAATAATAATCGCTTCTGCGTTTACTACGTTCGATGGTTTGTTTGAGGCGATCTAAAAATAAAACACGATTCGGTAATGCTGTCAGCCCATCATAAAAAGCATTGCGGATCAGTTGTGCCTCTGTTTGCTTGCGTTTGGTGATGTCTTGAAAAATTAAAACCGTGCCAGTAATATTGCCATTTTGATCGCGGATAGGTGCAACGTTATCGCCAATCGCTATTTCTTTGCCATCTTTAGTAATCAGCGTACAATTTTCTGGTAAATTCAAAACTTCACCTGATTCGATGACATCTACGATTAAATTTTCAATTGTTTCTCCTATATCTTTATCAACTAACTTAACAACTTCTACTAAATCTTTACCAAACGCTTCACTTTGCTTCCAACCAGTGATTAGTTCTGCTAGAGGATTCATCATTTGAATACAACCATTTGCATAGGTAACAATCACTGCACAGCCCATACTGTTAATAATTGCTGTTAGCCTCTGTTTTTCTTCATATAATATTTTTTTGCTCTGGTGTTTGTAAAGCGCCATTTCAATTGCAAAATGTAAATCACTTTCAATAAATGGTTTGGCTATGTAACTAAAAGGCTCACTTGTATGTAATGCTTTATATTCAGAACTATCTGTTAGATATAATACAGGAAGATGGAACTGATTCTGAATAATATTCGCTAACTGCACACCGTCAATTTTTCCAGCTAGGCAAATATCAATTAGAACTAAATGTGGATGAGTTTCTGCTATCTTTTTTATTGCTTCTTCACCAGACTTAGTTGTTTCTGAAACAGAATAACCTAATTTTTGTAAACTTTTTATAATATTTGAGGCTAGGATTTTTTCATCCTCAACAACTAGGATTTTGCGGGCGAACATGTTACAGTAACCTGTTTGCTAAGGTTAAGATTTTTGTTGTCAGTGTCAATTCGATCTAAAATTCATTATCTTATCATAAACAATATTTAACTATTCTGTCTTCTGGCTTGAAATAGATACTAGCTAATTATCCAATAGCATCATGTTATTAACCTCTGAGATTTATGTGGTTGTCAAAGCTAATTCTGTTTAATTAAGTCAGCTAATATCATGCTAATAGCATTAAACACAAATTAGCATGTAATTACTAACAATCAAAAAGCTGTTCTCAAGAAGATGTAATAGCTTTTCTGAAGAAAATAAATATTAAGTATAGTATTTATGTACAAATTAATCAAGAATGAAAGTTGGGTAAACTACAGTACATCACTTTCATCAAGATCGAAAAATTTAATAGTGTGGCCTATATGTAATATAATAGTATTTTATTCGATAAATACTACTAAAATTTAATCATAATTGGGGATTAAAGAGTTTCGTACTGCTTTCACTATAGGAATCCGGTTTGATTTATGAAAACATACGTAGGGTGTGTTAGCGACAGCGTAACGCACCAAACCCTCTATAATGGTGCGTTACGAACTCCGTTCTAACACACCCTACAACACCTAATTTTGTTCATAAATCAAATACTAGTCCTATATTAATATTTTTGTCTCAGTCGGAGTTTAAATTCTCATCTAAAATTGTCTTATACCAATTACCCGTGAGATTGCTCTAGAACTTGTGGCTTAAGCACCTTGCCTCACCAAGCAAGCTTTATTTAGTGCAATTGAACAAAGAATTGGCATTGAATTTTAAATTGTCAATAAAATAGTATTACTTCAAATTATTTATAACTTTTGGTTAATACTTAATTACAAACCCTGTGATCTGAAAATATGCAAGTTAAATGCTCATCAGCAGATCACATGATTTTTTAGATTTATGAGAAGGAGCGGGTGCTGAAGGCAATTGCAGGAAAGGTTCTCTTTGTCAAATACTTCTGTGCTCCATATAAGCCCCCTCTGTTTGTTAGCTTAATAGACATTCAAAAAAAACACGTTTTGTGCTTTAGAGATTGGACTTACGTTTAGTCAGTTCAATGCTAATTTTGCCACCAAAGTCTGGAATAGGTGCAGCAGGTTTGCTCAGAATAACTTGGACTTGTGTTACACGATCACATTCTTGGAGAATAGAATCTGCGATCGTTGCTACCAATTTCTCTATCAAAGCAAACTTAGACGTTTTGACCAGATGTTGTATCAAGCTAATGACGCTGCGATAATCTAAAGTGTCTTCGATCGCGTCAGTCTTGGCCGCTGTGGAGATATCTAACCATAACCTTACATCAACCTCAAACCATTGTCCTAGTACCTGTTCTTCTGGCAGATACCCAGTGTAGCCATAGCAGCGAATTCCCGTTAAATGAATGCAGTCCATAAAAGTTTGAGAGCAAATTGTGCATTTTGTAGAAAGTGGAGCAAGTTTACTTGGAGATTTTCTTTCTCGTAAACTTGCATAGTGGTGTTGAGTTACCTCACCGCATTTGTGAGGGTTCGCTTGCAATCCACCCTTACGGAAAGCTATTTCCGTTCGCGCAGCGTCTTTGAAAAAGAAATTTCGAGAGTCAAAAGCCGATTTTCGGACTTCTCCTTGCTCCACTTTCCCAGATGGATTTTAAATTGAATTTCCCTAAATAAAATCTAAAATTTAAGATTGTTTTATAGCTATGTTTGATTTAATGCCGATCGCTTATAGGAATGTTAATCAACTTTGGGCTTATATCTTAACAGAGACGCTAAAGCGGTTGGGATTGACTTGTGCCATCATTTGTCCAGGATCACGCTCCACACCCTTAGCAGTCGCCTTTGCTCAACAAGCACCTGAAATTGAAGCGATTTCCATTCTCGATGAACGTTCTGCCGCCTTTTTTGCCTTGGGGCAAGCTAAAGCAACCGGACGCCCTGTGGTATTAGTTTGCACCTCTGGTACAGCAGGAGCTAATTTTTATTCAGCAGTAATCGAAGCCTCATATAGCCACGTACCACTGTTGATATTAACCACCGATAGGCCGCCAGAATTGCGAGATTGTCACTCTGGGCAAACTGTAGATCAATTGAGATTATATGGAAACTACCCAAATTGGCAAGCAGAGTTAGCCTTACCCTCTGCTGATATGGGAATGTTAGCTTACTTGCGACAAACGGTAATTCATAGCTGGGAAAGAGCGCAAACTCCTACAAAGGGGCCAGTACATTTAAATATTCCCTTTCGCGATCCTCTAGCGCCTCTTCCTGATGGAACTGACTTGAGTTATTTGCGATCGCAGTTTCAACCAGAAGACTTTTTCGCAGGAATAGCAAACACTACCCCATTCCCTACTCCTCATACTTCTCTACGAGAGGCTGCGCCAACGACTGCGCTCAGTACAAGTTCCCTACTCCCCATTCCTCAACAATGGAAACAATGCGATCGCGGCATTATTATCGCAGGTGTTGCCCAACCGTCGCAACCACAGGAATATTGTAAAGCGATCGCGCGCCTTTCCCAGACTCTCAAATGGCCTGTGCTAGCAGAGGGACTTTCCCCAGTGAGAAATTATGCTGAACTCAACCCTTATTTGATTTCCACTTATGACTTGATTTTGCGAAATCAGCAACTAGCAAAGCAGTTAGCGCCTGAAATGGTGATTCAGGTGGGTGAAATGCCTACAAGTAAAGAACTACGTAGCTGGATAGATGCAACCCAACCGCGACGCTGGATAATTGACAAGAGTGATCAAAACCTCGACCCTTTACACGGGAGAACGACGCATTTAAGGATATCTGTAGAAGACATAAAAGTAGAGGAGGTAAATTTATCTTTCTCCTCAGACTATGGAAAGCAATGGTGTGATGCAGAAACTAAAGTCAGGTTAGCTGTTGACGAGACAATGGGAAAAATAGATGAAATCATTGAGAGTAAAGCAGCTTGGTTAATTTCTCAGATTTTACCGCCAGGAACACCTCTGTTTATTGCCAATAGTATGCCTGTGCGGGATGTGGAATATTTCTGGAAACCGAATAATTTAGGAGTGCGATCGTACTTTAACCGGGGTGCAAATGGTATAGATGGCACATTGTCCACAGCTTTAGGAATCGCCCATCGCCAGCAAAGTAGTGTGATGTTAACGGGAGATTTAGCACTGTTGCATGACACAAATGGTTTTTTAATCCGCAATAAGTTCGTGGGACATCTCACGATTGTGTTAATCAATAACAATGGCGGTGGTATTTTTGAAATGTTACCCATTGCCAAGTTTGACCCACCATTTGAAGAGTTTTTCGGCACTCCCCAGGATATTGATTTTGCTCAGTTATGCGCTACTTATAATGTGCAGCATGAATTGATTACTTCTTGGCAGCAGTTGCAGCAAAGATTAAACCCGCTCCCAACTAAGGGAATTCGGGTTTTGGAGTTGCAGACAGATCGCAAAAATGATGCAAAGTGGCGACAAGATAATTTGAGTAGGTTTGCCACAGTTATTACAATTTAACTATTCTGTTAGGTGTTTTATAATCGCAGGATTGAATCTGCTGATTAAATAGAATGCTTGTAAAATTAAAGTTAATAATTATTTACCAAAAGTATTTTACTTGCTAATAACGATAACCGATCTGGTTCAGTTATAGCTTCAACAAATGCCTTAGCTTAAATTTACTGAATATTATTTATTACTCTATGTAGTACATTAAAATAGTGCGCGTTCACAAGATTGCTTAAAATATGACAAATGAACTTCATCTTTATTTTGATGACTCTGGTAGCCGTAATCCAGATTCAGAAGCAATACCGCGCCGTGATGGTATTGATTGCTTTGCTTTAGGTGGAATTTTAGTGGAGGAAGAGAATATAGAACATACTATAATAACGCATCGAGAATTCTGTAATAAATGGAATGTTACTGAACCATTGCATTCTACTAAAATTCGTTCTCGACAGAAAGCTTTTGCTTGGTTAGGTAAGGAAGAGAATAAAGATAAATCTCAGGATTTTTTAAGCGACTTAGAAATGCTGATGCTCGATTTACCCTTTACTATCATTGCATGTGCTATCCACCGACCAGGTTACAATGCTCGTTATAAAAACAAATACAATAACGATATTTGGATGATGTGTAAAACTGCCTTCACTATTTTAGCTGAACGTTCAGTAAAATATGCGATTTACAAAGAACGCAAGCTACGCATTTTTTTTGAGGAAAGTGGGAAAGATGCAGATAGAGCAATTCTAGAATATGCGAAAGAACTTAAAACTCAAGGAATGTATTTTGACCCACATAGTTCAGCAGCTTATGTGGGACTAACAGCAGAGAAATTTAAAATCAATTGGTTAGGAGAACCACAGCGTAAAACTAAAAAATCACCAATGATACAGCTTGCTGATCTAGTCTTGTATCCAATAATAAAGGGACGTTATGACCCAAGCTACCGAACTTATGAGTCCCTTAAAAGTAAGTTAAAACTTGTCGATTGCGTTCTAGAGCCGGACAAAATACCTCAGATGGGTATAAAATATAGCTGTTTTGACGATATATAAAACTAAAGACCCGGAGTTTTTCCGAGTCTTTAAAATTTCGGCTTTCATACGAAAACCCCGGGGCGTTGCCCAATAAACAAATAATAAGGCCATTTAAAATTAAGTGCAAGCTAAAATAGCCTTGTTTATTAAAACTTTAAATTTTAGTTCAGCGTCTCTGTGTAAATTTTCCCCTTTTAATTGATCTTGTAACCACCCTTTCAAGTCCACGATCGCAATCTCAATTCCAACAACTTTCTTAAGCAATTTCACCAAATAGTCGTTTTAACAGTGGGAGGACGAGCGATCGCACTTTTTCTTCCACCGCTTCTGATATACTCGCGTGTCTGCAAATACTTCTTCACTTCGGGAAACTTTATTTGTAACCATAATTATTTTACGGAGTGCGTAGGCGTAGCCCACCGCAGGTATCGCCTTATCCTCTACGCGAAACTTACCCGCTTACTTCACCTTGTAACCACCCTTCCAAATCAGCAAGAGTGGAGAAATCCAATAAAGCATCACCTAAAGCTTCCAACTGTTCTGTTGATAATCCTTGAATCTGGAACAGAAGCGTATCAGGAATATTACCCACGCGCCGATTTAATAGTCGTAAAACGATCGTTCTTTCTCCTTCAACCTTTCCTTCGACTTTTCCTTCCTCTCGTCCTTCAACCTTCCCTTCTTCCTTCGCTTCCAGAATAGCCCGTGGTTCTTCCAAATTCAGTCCCAACATCGCTTGAATCTCCTCTCGACTCAGGTTAGAAAACTTGTAAACAATTATTGTCGTAACTAAATCAATTATCGCTTGCTCTGACTGTTGCCGTGCTTGCTCCAGCAAAAACCGCGCCCCTTCCACTGCTTCGGTTTCAGAGGTAACATTTGTCAGCAACATCAAACCCAATCCCAAAGGTTGTTGTCGCAAATCCCCCAATTCATCCAGATAAACCCGCCTGACTTGACCACTTTCCAATAAAGCGCGGTGAATTGTTGAGTTAGAAGGTTCAAGACTGCGAGAAGCAAAAATTATTACCCCAAACCAGTCATCGTAACGAATAGAGTTGCGGTAGAGAAACAAAAACAATTCGCTAAAGAAGCGGTGATATAAGTCTTCGTCCTTCTGAAACTGCACTTCAGCAAAAAAGACGGTTTTGGAAACTGCATCAGCCGGAGGTAAAAATACTCCATCAATCCGAAACGCGGTTTCTTTCACTTCAACTGATTCAAACTGGTAATTTTCCGCTTCTGGGGGTGGTTCATCTACTAATTCAAACAGCAAACCGGGGAATTGCTTAAATAATTTATAGAAAATGGTGTCACGTCGCATTTTTATTCCTCAACACCCAGACGATTACCAGATTGTAAAGGGTTGAGATACCAATTTTAGCGTAGGCGTAGCCCACACTTCGACTTAGCTCAGTGACCACCGCAGGTATCGCATGTCCCTACGTCCGCGATAAAATTCTCAAGCACAACAGCGCACTCTATACAATGCAAATTAACTGGGAAACCGCCAAAACCTACGAAGATATTCTGTATCAAAAAACTGATGGTATTGCAAAAATCACCATCAACCGTCCCCATAAACGCAATGCTTTTCGTCCTGAAACAGTCTTTGAACTGTACGACGCTTTCTGTAATGCTCGTGAAGATACTACTATTGGTGTCGTCCTATTTACGGGCTATGGTCCACACACTGATGGCAAATATGCTTTCTGTTCTGGTGGCGATCAAAGTGTGCGGGGACATGCGGGTTATGTAGACGATACTGGCATCCCTCGCTTGAATGTGTTGGACTTACAACGCCTGATTCGTTCCATGCCGAAAGTTGTGATTGCTTTAGTAGCTGGATATGCGATCGGTGGTGGACATGTCCTACACTTGATTTGCGACCTTACTATCGCTGCTGATAACGCTATTTTTGGGCAGACTGGCCCGAAAGTCGGCAGTTTCGACGGTGGTTTTGGAGCTAGCTATCTCGCCCGCATTGTAGGACAAAAGAAAGCTAGAGAAATTTGGTTTCTCTGCCGTCAATATGATGCACAACAAGCGCTAGAAATGGGCTTAATTAATTGCGTCGTCCCAATCGAACAACTAGAAGCGGAAGGTATTCAATGGGCGCAGGAGATTTTAGAAAAAAGCCCGATCGCAATTCGGTGTCTCAAAGCCGCGTTCAATGCTGATTGTGACGGACAAGCTGGTTTACAAGAGTTAGCTGGCAATGCCACCCTACTTTATTACATGACAGAAGAGGGGTCTGAGGGCAAACAAGCCTTTCTCGAAAAGCGTCCACCAGATTTTCGCTCTTTTCCTTGGCTACCTTAAAATTGCAAAAATCGCACCAAGCTAAAGGGTGCGATTTTTGTAGATGTCAACATTTACGGCACTAAATATCTTAAAAACAAATCTTATCTTAAGCAAACTACAAACTGAGTTCAGTAATAATGGATGACTAAATAACCACTGCTTTAGTCTTTACCTGTTCGCAGATAGAGGCAGTTATTTCCTCAACAGGGGTAAGAGCAGCATTGTCTAAATCTGAGGCTAAGGAGTGAGATGATGTTAAAACTGGGGCTGCATCTGGCAAACTCCAAGCATCTTCCAAGGTTTCCCAAGAAGGTGCAAAAGGCGGGAGTGCCAAAGAGCAAGCCTTCCAAGTTGCTTGAACAGGTGCTCCCAACTGCTGGCACGTTCCGCCACGGCGACCTTCTGGCTGGTAATGACGGCAATATCTACAGGCAGATGCTAAAAATTTAATTGGTTTCATTAGATTTATCTTTAGTGCCGTTTCTGGCTGAATTTCATCTTTATATTTTGCTTCTATATATAAAGACGGAGAAAAGCCAAAAAGTCATTATTTTCTATAGGTTTCAGCGATCCCGACGAAAAAATAAACTTTAGGATATTTTTATAATCTTGTTATATTTTTAAATAATCCTGATAGTGCTTACCTATAGATTTTGGCTAAAACTTATTAGGGATCAAGAGTAAAAGTAAAGATTTTGATTTATTCAGCCTTTTAAATTCCTCCTTAAGGATAGGTTAAGGCAGATAATTTGTGATAAATCGTCTACTTCGTATACCACATTCGACATATTCTAGCCATAAAACATCTTTTTTCTCAAGAATTAAAACTTTTCTATTTATATGGCAGCAGCAACTTACTTTAAAATAAATTCTGCTCAACGAATAATCACAAAACTATTTTGCTTTTAATTTAGATCGGGACTGAATACCATTTCACGAAAAATCTGATACAGATGTAACCCCTGAAAGCTTTGCTGCATCTAAGTTTTTTAATTGCGAATTGCGAATTGCGAATTGTGAATTGGTATGACTCCCTTCAAAACTGTTTAGCAGCACAGATAGAACAGACTGTCCAGCGCTGGAGTTCACCGGGTGGGGTAGGAGATTCACATTGAGGACAAAGGGGTAAGCCATGCGATCGCGATCGCATGATCTTAGCCCAATTTCCAAAAGCAGCATTCACATCCTTGGTGGGTGTAATATCAGGGCAGCTAATCTCATCACCAAGGTAACTGGGATGCTCATGGGGCGAAATCGTTTGTTGCTGTTTTATCTCCACAGACGGATTTTGCCAGCCAGCAGTAGAGAAGCGAATATCAACCAAAGGCGTTGGCAGTTTTTTATTCAACTTTAAAAGCAGAGACGTGCGGCCAAAAGTCAGGTTTTGCGCCCAAGCAGCACTAGAAGTTGCTACCGACAAAACATCGCGTTGAATCGACAATGGTCGAGTATGTGCGGCAACCACTGGCCCAACAACTTCTGCCCAACACTTGAGCAGGCGTTGAAATGGTTGTTCTTGCCATTTCGCCTGCTTTTCCAGAACACCTAAAATATCATTAATTGATTTCAACGACATCGTTAAAAGTTTGGAGTGGGGAGTGGGGAGCAGGGGAGCAGGGGGACAAGGTGACTTGTGAGAACTTGAACAAGTCACCTTGTCCCCAAGTCCTCTTCCCAATGCCCTATGCCCAATGCCCCATGCCCAATCTATCTATTTAGATAATTTTCGCTACTATTGTCACAAATATATCTATCTAAAGTTAATTCCAACAATCTAAGTTTGAGGCGCAGAGGCAATGACTCAAAACCCCCTGAACGATTCCGGTACTCAATCGTCTAAAACATCTGGATTGAAACCAGTACTAGCAGCAGCACTAGCGAGTTTAGAGGTACCTCTCGATCAAGAGTTAGCTCGATACCGACGCACGCGAACTGGTTTGGGGTCATCGAAGCAGCCCCGTGTTGTAAGCTACATGAGTAGTCAATCCCAGTCTTTGACTGCTATCCCTACAACATCAGTTACAACTCAGTCATTAGTAACAGAAATTAAAAGCAACGTGCCGCCTGGAGCTTTAACTGTGAATCATCAGGGAACCCCAGCGCCAGATACGGCAAAAATTGACGTACCACCCGCATCTGTACCCGTAAATCCTCAAAAGCAACCAGCACCAGCTGCGGCAAACACCGAGGAACTAAATAATCTCAATTTGCCCTCCACCCATGATGCTGCTAAAACACAAACTCAACTTCCACCGCCACCGCCCAACTTTAGTAGCAGCATAGTGCCAGCCCTCGTTAAAGATAATAAGAGCGAAAATCTCTTGCAGCCAGATGACACCCCTAAGCACCCAGATGACTATTTGGAATCTAGTGAAGCACTGCTGCGAAGTCTGACAGAAGAACAACTAGAAACCAAGAAACCAAGCAATTCTAGCGACAGTCTACTATCACCTTTGGGTATCGGCTCGATGTTGCTCCTATTGGTAGCAAGTCTTACCTTGGGTTATGTAGTCTTCAATCCCAAAAGCTTGTCACAATTAAATTTAGGCAAGTTATTTAACGGTAACTCGTCTCCTGCACCAGAAAATACTGAGCAAGTTGCGAGTAATGTCCAACCTCAGATCAAGCCACCAAGTACATCCATACCCAAGTATCCCAATCTAGCTGCTGAAGAATTTCCTGAGGTGAGAGGCCCCAATGATTTAGTTGGCTTAAAACCCAAAGTCCAACCAACCCTGGCAGTAGTACCTAATCCAGTCGTTCCGCAAAACCCCGCAAATCCTCAAGCGGCATTGCCTGACACCAATACAGCCGTAAAACCTAGAGATCCGATCGCTTTAGCACGAGTACCAAGGGTACAACCCTTGCCTCCTTTGAATTTGCCTCCCGCTTCAACGGCGAAAATATCGCCCCAGGCAATCACACCCTCACCAAAGCCGGATTCAGAAATCAAACCAGCAACAGATGGGTTCTATCATGTAGTGATAGATAATAAAGGCGCAGCTTTAGCCTCAGCACGAGAAATAATTCCTGATGCTTATTTATCACCCAGCAAAGAATTGATTTATCTGGGTGCTTTTAAGACTAAAGAGCAAGTACAACAACATCTGAAATTGTTAGAGAGAAAGGGAATCAAGGCACGGGTTCAGCAGCCATAAGTTGCAAAAATCTACGATACCATGAGATAACAGTCCTGAGTCATGAGTGCTGAGTCCTGGATGAAGAGTGCTACGCCACTTGAGGCAATGCTCTGCGTAGCTCTTACAAAGTACATTAGTACCCAGTAATTTTTCTTCACTCAGCACTCAATTAGTTGGGATGTGGCATCCACATTATGCGGTGATGAGTAATTATTAAAACTCATTACTCAGCACTGAATTTCGTGAATGGAGAGCCGACATGGAATTAATCAAGCGTATCCTGCGGGTGATTCGCGCTAATCTCAATAGTTTGATTGGTGGTGCAGAAGATCCAGAAAAGATTCTAGAGCAAACTGTCCTAGAGATGCAGGAAAATCTAGTGCGATTGCGGCAGGGTGTAGCACAAGCGATCGCTACCCAGAAACGCACTGAACGGCAGGCTGCTGCTGCTCAGTCTCAAACAGAAGAATGGTATCGCCGCGCTCAATTAGCCCTGCAACAAGGCAACGAACCTCTAGCACGCGAAGCTTTGACTAAGCGCCAAGCTTACAAAGAAACCGCTACAGCCCTCTTTTCCCAGATAGAGCAGCAAAACGATATCGTAGCTAGGCTAAAAAAGGATATGCGATCGCTAGAGTTAAAAATTTCCGAGGCGAAAACAAAAAAAGATATGTATATTGCTCGCGCCCGTTCTGCTGAAGCGTCTTCTCGCCTCCAGGAAATGCTTGGTGGAGTTTCTGCCACCAGCAGTCTGAGTGCTTTTGAGCGGATGGAAGAAAAAGTTTTGCAGATAGAGTCTAAATCAGAAGCAATAGCTCAACTCGGTAGCGATGACTTGGAAACACAATTTACTTCCTTAGAATCTACTAATAATGTAGATGCCGAATTGGCAGCGATGAAGGTACAGGTTTTAAACGGGGCAGAAAACACACAGCACAACAATCTCCTCACGCAGGAAAATCAGAAGACACCTCCGCAACAGCAGTTACCCAAAACCGAGGACTCTTGAAGACAGGCAAGGGGGCAGGGGGCAGGGGGCAGGGGGAGATGAGGGAGATGAGGAAGATGAGGGGGACAAGGAGACAAGAAGTGAGAACTTGAAACAAGTCTTTCCCCTTGTCTCAAAGTCCTCTTGCCTATGCCTAATGCCCCATGCGCCATGCGCCATGCCCAATGCCCAATGCCCAATGCCCAATGCCCCATGCCCCATGCCCCCTACCTCTTGGTTGAAGTTCGGCCAATTACCCCACTTTGGAGATATCTTAACAATTAAGAACTGTTAGAAGGTACTGATTTAAACCGGAAAGATTACATTGAAATAGGTAGCTATTAAAAAATAAAAAAGCTAACTGTCCAGCAAAAAGCGTAAACCACACAAGGAAAAACAAAGTTATGGGATTATTCGATCGCATTAAGCGAGTAGTTAGTTCTAACCTCAACGACTTGGTTAACAAAGCCGAAGACCCCGAAAAAATGCTAGAACAAGCCATCCTGGAAATGCAGGAAGACTTGGTTCAGCTGCGTCAGGGAGTAGCCCAGGCGATCGCTGCCCAAAAACGCAGTGAAAAACAGTACAATGATGCCCAAAATGAAATCAATAAGTGGCAACGCAATGCCCAACTAGCACTACAAAAAGGTGATGAGAACCTAGCAAGGCAAGCTCTAGAGCGCAAAAAAACTTATACTGACACCAGCGCCGCCCTCAAAGCTAGCTTGGATACCCAAAGCACTCAAGTTGAAACCCTCAAGCGCAACTTAATCCAGTTAGAAAGCAAGATTTCTGAAGCTAAAACCAAGAAAGAAATGCTTAAAGCTCGGATCACCACTGCCAAAGCCCAAGAGCAACTCCAAGGCATGGTGCGTGGGATGAATACCAGCAGTGCAATGTCTGCCTTCGAGCGGATGGAAGAAAAAGTCTTGATGCAAGAATCCCGGGCCCAGGCACTAGGAGAGTTAGCAGGTGCAGATTTAGAAACCCAATTTGCCCAGTTGGAAGGTGGTAGCGATGTTGATGATGAATTGGCAGCTTTAAAAGCGCAAATGCTACCACCCGCTACTCCTGTAACTCAAGCGCAACTACCACCGCAACAAGAAACCACTGCTCCTAAGTCTAACGAGGTGGTTGATGCCGAGTTGGATTCCTTACGCAAGCAATTGGATCAACTGTAAAATTGGTAGAAAACTTATTTGAACCAGTCCCACACCTGTTGGTTGTGGGATTTTACGTCATTAGTCAATAGTCAATAGTCAAAATCACTATGAATTATTGACTATTAACTATTGGCTACTTTGGGATAAAGTATTGTGTGTGCCAACTTTGATCGCCCCCTGATGGAGACTGCAATGAGTAAGGCTGTAATCACCATAACTGATGCTGAGTTTGAAACAGAAGTGTTAAAAGCTGAACAGCCTGTATTAGTTTACTTTTGGGCTTCCTGGTGTGGGCCTTGTCAATTGATGTCGCCCCTGATTAACTCAGCTGCTACCAAATATAGCGATCGCCTCAAAATCGTTAAAATGGAAATTGACCCCAACCCACTTACTGTTAAGCAGTACCAAGTGGAAGGTGTACCAGCCCTCAGACTATTTCAAGGCCAGGAAGTTTTGATTTCGACTGAGGGAGTCATCGGCAAAGATAAATTACTCGAACTCTTAGATACCCACCTAAATAGTAATTAGTCATTGGTCATTGGTCATTGGTCACTTGTACTGAGTTTCGACTGCGCTCAACTACCGCGTTGTCGTAAAGCCTGCGGCATAGCTACGCTTAGGGCGCAGCCTCTCCAAGAGTTGTATTGGTCATTTGACAAAGTACAAAGGACAAAGGACAAATGACTAGTGACAAAGGACAAATGACTAATATGCAATTTGCAAAGCGTTTACAACCCCTGCAATCTAATGTATTTGCTGATATGGACAGAGCCAAGGCAATCGCTTTGGCAGCTGGACAAGAAGTAATTGATTTGTCGTTGGGGTCTTCTGATTTGCCGGCTGAGGCACATGTCATTGAGGCGATCGCCCAATCACTCCACGATCGCAGTACCCACGGCTATCTGTTATTTAACGGTACCCAAGGATTTCGCCAAGCCGCGGCTAACTGGTACGAACAAAAATTTGGTATCAAAGTCGATCCTCAAACTGAGGTACTACCTTTAATTGGTTCTCAGGAAGGGACAGCCCATTTACCCCTAGCAATACTCAATCCAGGAGATTTCGCTCTCTTGCTCGATCCAGGTTATCCCTCCCATACGGGGGGAGTCTACCTAGCCAGTGGTCAAATCTACCCGATGCCACTACTGGCAGAAAACGGTTTTTTACCAGTGTTTGCTGATATTCCTGCTCCAGTCTTGGCCCAGTCGCGGATGATGGTATTAAGCTATCCTCATAATCCCACCTCCGCGATCGCACCTTTATCTTTCTTCCAAGAAGCTGTCGCTTTCTGTCAACAACACAATCTCGCCTTGGTTCACGATTTCCCCTACGTAGATTTGGTATTTGAGGAAACTAGAGAGTCGGCAGATTCTTCTTTTAATCCAAAATCCCTAGTCCCTTCAATTCTGCAAGCTGATCCAGAGAAAAGCGTCTCGATTGAATTTTTCACCCTTTCTAAGTCCTACAATATGGGCGGATTCCGTATTGGCTACGCAATCGGTAATGCCCAGTTAATTAAGGCTTTACGCCAGGTAAAAGCCGCTGTTGATTTTAATCAGTATCGGGGAATTTTGAATGGTGCGATCGCTGCCCTGACTGGTCCTCAAGCTGGGGTAAAATCTACTGTCGCTACCTTCCAGCAGCGCCGTGATGCTTTCATCACTGCTTTACACCGCATTGGCTGGAACGTTCCTACTCCCAAAGCCACAATGTACATCTGGGCAAAATTGCCCTCAGCTTGGAGTCAAAACTCCATTGAATTTTGTACACAGCTAGTCAAACAAACTGGTGTAGCCGCTTCCCCAGGTGCTGGCTTTGGCAAATCTGGAGAAGGGTATGTCCGTTTTGCTTTGGTGCATGAGCCACCTTTGTTAGAAACTGCTGTGGAAAGAATTGCCCAGTTCCTTCATTGAATTTCTTTTCAAGCTGAACACCAAACATTTTTTGCAGTCAAGTTTAGTTTATGGATAGAACATGCGGTAGGAGCGTATAGATGAGATGTGCGCCCCTGCTAATGACCGTATTATACTGAATTTAAAATTATCTCTCTGTATTCTTAATTACTATCTTATTTCAGAAAAATAAGTAATTAAACTTATAAAAATCTAGAAACATTTGTCATCTTTTCATTGATAATCAGCAGCAACTTTACCCAATCAGGTCTCCCCCTTTCTTAAACTGGGTTTGTACGCTCAACTACCAAAGATGGCTAACAATGCAAGTTGCGTTTTTAAGCACCTGTATTGCCAAAAAGCCTGTAGTCAAAACAGCCCAAGCCTATAAACGGCAGTAGTTTAAAACTTAACTTCCAAACTGATAGAGACTTGAAAAAATGAAAATGACTTTTCAGAAGCTTGTGATTGGTGCCTCAATGGCTATTGGTGTGAGCGCTCTTGCCACTGTACCAGCACAAGCCGGCACCCTCGCTGGTGCTACTATTGGTGGAACAGCAGCCAGTGATTATTTAGTCTATGATTCCAATGCTACAAATACCTTCACAGTAGCAAATACTAGTGAAAATGTACAAAAAGTTCTAAGTGGTAACGCCGCCAGTCCGACTGGAAATGTGGAGCTAGCTGCTAGTAGTGAACAAGCTAGTTTTGATTTTAGCAAAAACACCACCTTGACAGGTACAATCGGTGGGAAAACCCTGACTCTAAGCAGCCTAACTTCTGATGACTGGTTTGGAGTCGGTCAAACAACTACGACGTATGGGTTAAATAACTTAGCCAACACCTGGTTTAATCAAGTTCTAAGTTCTAATAGTATCACTAGTCCTTTACTCGGTGCGTTCGGCTATACTCAACAGACTTTGTTTAACAGTTTTCTTACAAAAGGGGGATTTCAACGCTTTAGTGATCCGAATATTTCCTATGTCAATCAAGATGACACTAGTGGTTTAATTAGTATTGGTTTAGCAGGTCACTTTGATGCCGCACCCCTTCTAGGGCTGCCGTCTAACCCATTATTTCCATTACAAGCAAGTGAAATTGTCAAATACACTTATGACGGCAAAACTGATTACTTGTATAGCTTTAAAGCTACCAAGTCTGGTTTAGTTGAAATAAGCGATAAAATATCCCACAGTGGTAATTACGAAGTCACTATCAAAGGTGTACCTCCCGCAGCAGTCCCAGAACCATCAGTAATACTGGGTCTGTTAGGTATTGCTGGTGTGTTTGCTACCCAACGCAAATTTAAAAAAGCATCTATTTAAGATTGCGGGTTCAAGACTACAACTAAGTAAGGGAGCTAACACCTCCCTTTTTTTATGGATACTTCCTTCCAGCTAGAAGATGATTTTAACTTCAAAGTTAAAATTTTTGGCTTTTCAATATTTAGTATGCTCAAACAATCCGCTAAAAAGCTTACAATACTGCTATACAAGCAAAACAGGCATTATTTTTGAACTTTTTCGGTTTTTCTAGGGATTTAAATTTTTCATCCTTGGTTTAAAAGTAAAATTTTATTGGCTTCCTTTTTCTTTGTGTCATACCCTGCGGGACGCTTACGCAGAGAGTGTCGCAGACAGACGCTCTGCGTTGACGGAAGCCTCACGCTGCTTCACCTCTTTGCGTCTACGTTTCTCATATAGTTTGGCGCATTTTCATGCAGAATTTGTATAAGTACCTCTACTCACAAAAATTAGACTATTCAATTTTTAAAAGCAGCATTTTATTTAATACTATAAAATATAAAATTAACGTAAAGAAAATCTTAAGTTTTCATGAAAATGACATTAATTTTAATATTATTTAAGTATTATAGTACAAGTAAATTTAATTTATAAATGTTTTCAGTAGATTGCATAAGTAAAATCTCTATTCATTTCACCGTTTAAATGCAATACCATTATAGTTTATGGTAATAATTTTTGGCTTTTACTTAAGATAATAGGTAGTAATGACAGCACAATTACTCAATATAAATAAGCCATTGCGGTCACACAAGGTTAGACGAGTTTTGCTAGTTGAAGACCATTATCTCAATCGGATGTTGCTGAGTGACTATCTAAGTTACTGTGGGTACGATGTCCAAAGCTTATCAGAAGGCTCTACTTTTTTCTCAACTATAGATAAATTTGAGCCAGATTTAATCTTATTGGACTTGAAATTGCCAGATATTGACGGTTATTCGCTCTTAAAACAAGTCCAGGAAAAACCTGATTTGTTAAAAACACCTATCATTGTGGTTTCAGCCTTTGCTTTTAAAGCAGATCAAGAACTAGCTCTAAGTTTGGGCGCATGTCGCTATTTTGTCAAACCTTTAAAACTCAAGGATCTCATTTTTACAATTGAAGAAGAGTTGACTTGTCGCCACAGATAAACTTTTCTACGGGGCGTGCATTTATTCAGCTTTTTGCTCTGCAATAAACTCTTCTACTCGTTCACTAATATGTTGCACAGAACTGCCAATTTTTGAAATTCTTTGTTGTACTTGCGCTAACAACAAAACTGCTGTTTGCAGATCATTGAGTGTTTCAGCCATAGCTTCACGGTACTGGGCTTCAAAGTCTTGCAAATTCATAGTTTATCTATTGTCGGAAAACATTATATATAGCTATATTCTCAATCATAATCTTAAATTTACCTTAGTAAATCCGTTAATTCGCTTAATATTATAAGTTCATTATAAAAAGTTAAATATTGCTAATTAATAAATTATTTATCTAGGATTTATATAATCAATATATAATCAAAAACTAGAGTTATAAAACTCAATATTAAAAATATTTTTATCTAAAATATAAAATTTTGAATAATCAAGTATTCTCAATTAAAAAATATTAATTATGGATTCACAAAGCAAAGTTTTTATTCTGACAGTAAGTGAATTGTGAATAAACCAAACTATAGCGATTCTGATTTGAATAGGAAATGTCGTCTCCCTATGAATATCTGTGTTCATCTGTGGTTAATTATTTTTTCTGTACCTTACCCATGTGGGAACCGCTATATGTTATTTGAGTAACGTAAAAGTGTTTAAATAGGTTCGTAGTGAGCGGCTTTAGCCTTTTGTGAGACTTTAGTCTTCTCCATGAGCAAGGCCCCTCAAGGGTTACACTACAAACCTTTAATTATTTACGCCGTCCTACTTAGCAGCCGATGATTAAGATCACAACTCCTGTCTGCTCGAAAGTTCTGATGCTTGCAGCAAGTTTTTGGGCAAACATCTAGGTCGAAAACTAGCCCCTAGCCCCTCTTTTATGTGTTCTGGTGTATACAGTTCATGACGGCTACTTTATTTTTACTTGTTAAATCGGCACGAAAAAATAATTTTTCTTAAAATAAAGAAAGATTACCTAATTTTAATTGTGGCAATATCTACTCAAATACTACCACTGGTTAAAGAGCCAGAACGACTGGAAAACCGGCTAGCCGAAATTCCACCGGAACCGGGGGTTTATTTCATGCGGGACAGTAGCGATCGCATTATATATATAGGTAAATCACGTAAGTTGCGATCGCGTGTCCGTTCCTATTTTCGGGATGGCTACAACAAGAGTGAACGCATCGCCACGATGGTGAAGTTGGTGACAGAAATTGAATTTATCGTCACTGATACTGAAACTGAAGCGTTAGCACTAGAAGCCAATTTGATCAAGCAGCACCAGCCATACTTTAACGTGCTGCTCAAAGATGATAAAAAATATCCTTATCTCTGCATCACTTGGTCAGAAGATTATCCGCGAATTTTTATTACCCGTAAACGTCAATTCGGTAAAGAAAAGGATAAATTTTACGGGCCTTATACTGATGCTGGTCTTTTACGAGAAATTGTCCGCCTGTGTAAGCGGATCTTCCCACAGCGACAACGACCTCAACCACTTTTTAAAGATCGTCCTTGCTTAAATTATGATTTAGGGCGTTGTCCGGGTGTTTGTCAACAGATGATTCCACCAGAAGAATATCGCAAAATTGTGCAAAAAATAGCGATGGTCTTCCAAGGGCGAACTCAGGAACTGATTGATATTTTGACTCAACAGATGAACGCAGCAGCTGAAAACTTGAATTTTGAGACAGCAGCGCGGATTCGGGATCAAATTTCTGGGTTAAAGTCGCTGACAGCCAATCAAAAAGTTTCCTTACCAGATGATACAGTTTCGCGGGATGCGATCGCACTGGCAGCAAATGAACAACACGCCTGCATCCAACTATTCCAGATTCGTGCTGGACAATTGGTAGGACGCTTGGCCTTTGTGGCGGATGCTCACGCAGAACCGGGAGCTATTTTACAACGAGCTTTAGAGGAACATTACCAAACTGCTGACTCAGTGGAAATACCTTTAGAAATTTTGGTACAGCATGATATACCAGATAGCGAGATATTGGCGGATGTCTTAACTCAACGCAAAGGGAAAAAAGTCACAATCTTGACTCCTTTGCGGCAAACTAAGGCAGAATTAATTGAGATGGTAGAGCGAAATGCCCAGTATGAATTGCAAAGAATGCAGAAATTAGGCGATCGCAACGACCAAGCAATGCAAGACTTAGCAGCTATTCTTGATTTACCAGATGTACCCCACCGCATCGAAGGTTATGACATTTCCCACATTCAAGGTTCAAATGCAGTAGCTTCGCAAGTTGTGTTCATCGACGGTTTACCCGCCAAACAGCATTATCGCCACTATAAAATTAAAAATCCCACAGTGACGGCGGGACATTCAGATGATTTTGCTAGTCTTGCTGAAGTTATTGGGCGACGGTTCCGTAAGTATGGCGACGATCCACAGTTGTCACGTTTGGGTAATCCAGATTGGCCTGATTTAATCATGATCGATGGTGGTAAAGGTCAATTATCATCCGTTGTCGCCGTTTTGCAAGAGATGAATTTATTAGAAGACTTGCGAGTTGTAAGTCTGGCGAAGCAGCGAGAAGAGATTTTTTTACCGGGAGAATCTAAACCTTTAACAACTGATTCAGAACAATCAGGGGTGCAGTTGTTGCGGCGGTTGCGAGATGAAGCGCACCGATTTGCAGTGACTTTTCATCGTCAGCAACGCAGTGATAAATTGAAGCGATCGCGTTTAGATGAAATTCCTGGCTTAGGACATCATCGACAAAAGCAGTTACTAGGGCATTTTCGCTCAGTTGATTATATTCGGCAAGCGGCACCCACACAACTTGCTGAGGTTCCAGGAATAGGCCCGCGTTTGGCTCAAGAAATTTATGATTATTTTCATCCTTCTTGATACGGGTGAAAAGCATATTTTGTAAGTATTTGAAATTTTCAATGAATAAAGTTTTAATTCCCAGGCGTCAGTATTACTCGGCATCTATGCTGTAGTATGAACTCTCAAAGGTTGTCGAATTATTCTGTGCTTGCCTACAAAGCCAGAACATCAGGTAAATGCCAAAATATTGTTGTTTTTCTTTTTCGTTATAATTACCAAATTTTTCAGCCTGTTGATATCGCACTAATGCTTGCCGAAAGTTCTTTTTTGTAACTTTCTCTCCTAATGCTTGAGATAGCAATTGCCATAACGCAGAACCTACATCCTTCTTTATGTAATCGAGGCAGTAGCCGCGATCGTTGGCAAACTGTTCGTATGTCTGATTTTCAGAAGATGCTTTTAACAAATCACTTTGTAAATCAGTCAAGTGTCTGCCAGATGATTTCGATACCACTTTGTCCGCAATAGTTAATAACTCTTGAATGTTCATACGTCAAACTAATCTGAATGAATTTTATGCAGATGCTTAATTATGGTAAATTAAAGGGTTAAAACCCCTTCTTCCAAAGAGAACCACTGCGTTGCAATGAATTCCTATGGAGAAGCAACCTACACGCAGCGTCTCTTAGAGAGGAGCAAGCGTCCGGTTCTCATGGTTGTAGAAAGAGGCGTGAGATAATGAATTTGAATTGTTAATAGTTGATGTAGCAATCTGATTTGATTGAGCAACTTACTTATGCAGGAGGGAACACGAAAGAAGAAAGGTACAGGAGTAGGATGTTTTTCAAAAGTCACATAGTAATCATATAAAGTTTGTTAACTTTATATGATTTCAATTATTGTTTATCTAAGTATTACTAATGATACAATGGTATTAATAATTTATGAGAAAGTTTATTTGATCTTTAAAAATTTGCTTGATTGACTAACTTTCCAAAAAGCTTATTTCAGCTTCATTTTATCTTTAAAGTTTTATTATCATTGCTTTAAAATTTTTGTTTATTCTCTCCTCCTTTAGAGCAGATCAATCCTAATTAAAATGATCAACTACTAACGGATAGTAGGATCAGCAGTTTAAATCGGTGTTTCTGGGGCTGACAATGGCAAGTGCTTGCAGTAAATTCCACGGATAACAAAGTTACTCAAAAGACAAATATCAAGAGATTATTAAAATCTTGTCTCTTCTAGCTAAAATCAATAGCTAATACCGTAATTCTTTGAGATGGCGCGTGTCGCTTGCTTCTTTTTTCACGCAGCGTTCAGTATGGAAGGAGTACGCAAAATTTAAAATGCTTATGATGGAACCTTTTGACTGCTTCTAATTTTAGCTTGATTTCTGCCGTGCTGTACTAATTAGGAAACGACAGAGCCAAGTTTAATAAGTTGACTAAAAGCTTGATATAAGAATGTTATGTAATTATTGAAAAGCCACACTAGGAAAAGCTGTACTTAAAACAAGCTTAGAGTCTCAGTATATTAGTAGAAATCAACCTGTAATTCTATATTCGTTTGATGGATATAAATCTTTGCCAATTTGCCAACTTCCCACTTAATCCCACAAAACCCCCCTCGTATTTTTTTTGGTTCGTTGAGAATATTAGTTTGTCATGAATAGCGAACAGCAAAATTTAATAACCCTCAACACTTTAAAGAGTAAATCAAGTGGTGGATACTACAAGCAATGTTACTCGTTATTATTTGATGAGGTAAAGTACCCAATTAATAAAACAAGTAGGTCAGCGTAAAAATTTGTCGTTGGGATAAGACAGGAAGTAGGAGATAGGGGGTAGGAGGCAAGAAGAAAGACAATTTTTTACGAATTCATCTTTCTTTGCAGAGTTTGGTTTTATTCTGCCAAGTTACTTAATCCATGACTCTTAACATCCTTCCTTTGCAATATCTAAAAAACTTCAAATGTTTAAAAAAGCTCTACGACTATTCACTAACCATTCCTTACTATGTTTACTCGGAGTAGTTAGCATAAATCTCGAAACCCAAGCGCAATCTGTCACTAACTCTGTTAATTCTCAATCTCAGCCTAATCAAGAGCAGATTCTTGATAATCAACAACGGAACTCTGCTGCAATTAATCAAACAGGAGTTTACAATCTTGGTGAATCGGCTACTTATAAGATTCAAGGATTAGCTGGAATAAATGTTGTATGTCCGCGGCCATCTTTAATATTAGGAACTTCTTTGAGTTCCTATGACGGGATTAGTTTCTCTAACAACGCCTCTTATGCTATGAATGCTGCTATAGTTTTCCCTCTGGGTGGAAGCCTAGAGAGTACTTGCAAACAAATGGCTGAAACTATTTCTCGTAAGACTCAATATGATGTAGAGATTATCAATGCTCGTGCTTGTGCTGAATTAATCAGTGCTGGTATCCAACTAAGCTCCGACAGCTTTCCTACGATTTCTGCTGTCTGTAAAGGGGTTGCTATAAACAGAACTAATACAAATGAACCTAACAAAGTTCCTAGGTTTCAGTCTCAAGAATTACCTAAAAATGAAGCTGAAAAAAACAACTAATTCACAAAGAGGATAAACTCATGAAAAAAGTTCTTGGTTTTGCTATTCTTGCTATCTTCTTAGCTACTCCTGCTTTTGCTGGTGAAACATTTGTGCGTACCGAAGATTCTTGGAGTGACAGCGTAACAAAGACTGATTTAAGACTTGATTCTAAGACTTTTTCACAACGTGACGAAGAATACACTTCTTGGGCTGACAAGGTTGACGTCAATGGTGATATTGATATCATTGATGGAACTGATGGTGGTACAACACTTTTCTTTGAAAAATTTTCCCTTTATACATCAGGTAGTGAGCTATATGGTACATATAGTGAAACTAATTGGACTAATCTTAGTGGTAGTATTAACACTACAACTAAAACATATACCAATTCTTACGAAACCACCGCAGGTGTTCGTTAGCTTTTAATAGTGCTTGATGCAATTTGACAAAGTTCTAGGGTGGTTAACCCACCTAGTACTTCTTTTAGTTCCTTTGGCAAGATTAGTTTCTCTGGCAAAGGCAACTAATTTATAATAAGGGCAAAGTAATGAAGAAAGTTCTCGGTTTAGCTATTCTTGCTACTTTGTTTGCTAGCCCTGCTTTAGCAGGTGAAACTTTTGTTTTGAACCAGTGGACAGTTCAGCAAAGCAGAACAGAGAGTGATTTAAACATCGATAATGTAACCAACTCAACTCGCACTCAAGATTACAACACTTCGTCTAGCAAGATTTCCATTGATGGTAAGCTTGAAACCGAATACGACAATGGTAAAGTCGGAGAATTTTTTCAAGATTTTACTATTCAAAATTCTGGTGCTGAACTAAATGGGAGTTTTTATGAAGAGATGAGAACTAGAGTCTGGGGTACAATTAATAGTATTGTAAATTCCTACTCCACTACCCGTGAAAGTAGCGCAGGTATTCGTTAGTTGTTACCCTACTTGATATAATCGGAGAAAATTGTAGGGTGGTTATTCCACCCTTTTTTTTATGAAATATTCAATATTATTAGCTGTTGCTTTATTGGCATGGATTGTATTTATTTATTCTCATAGAGGTTTTTCTATTACTCAGATGCCTACTTTATTTATAAACTCTATGTTCAAAGCCTTTAATGAAAATCCTAATGAAACTAAGACTATACAAATTCAACAGATAAATTTGTCATCTGAAATCAGAGAAAATTTATATAACTCTATATCTACAGGTATGTCTTATGATGAAGTTCGTTCCATTATAGGGTGGGATGGTATCTTGATTTATGAAAACAATATCGATTCTGCTGATGGACTAATACATGAGAAGGTTTACCAGTGGAACGATCAAGATGTCTATTTGAGCGATCGCAAATCTCAAAGAGCAGATATTATCAATCCATACTGGAGTTTCACACTTAGATTTCAAAATGATATCCTCATCAATAAAGCATCTTTTAACCTACAAACTTAGAGTGGCGATCGCTAATACTAACTGTATTAATACTTAACAATCGCTATCTGATAGTACTCAACAACGGTTAGTTATACTTATAAACACTACATTACTAACCCGTTGTTAAAAATCTTCTTGCACAGTCAGAACCTGATAAGACAATATCATCCCTTGCTAGAACACCAATTCAGCCATCCTGGAAGAACCCTCCCTGAACCCTTGTAGGGTTGGGGAGTTAGGTTTTAATTACTGACTCAATGCTCTAGGTTGCGGTTGTAATCTCCTTTAGTAGTAGCGCAGAAATCACACGCCAAGAGATTTGGAGCGGCTCTTGAAGTTCTGAGCCGAGCGAAAAAAGCCGTTGCTTGAGAAGTTCGCTAGTTTTAATGAAATTACCTCACCAGAATTAATGTCATAAATCTTGCTAGGAAACATTAACTAAATCTTAAGGTAGAGATTTTGTTACCAAAGATACAGTATTTTTATAGGTTTAGTTTTTGAATACAAGAATAGCTTTTTTGTAATCGTCTAAAATCACTAAAAACAAGGCTCTCTCAAGGCATTATTCATAGGGATCAGTAAATCTCTAAGCAGCATTTGATTAAAAAACAATTTATGTATCTAAAGTAGGAGGGTAAAATCACTTAAATTTTCGGATAATATACAAAGATTTCAAAATTTTTTCAAATCTGAAATTTTGTTTAAAATAATCGGACAATATTACAGCAGTTTGTTAAGTTGGGTCGAACCAGAATTTTTACTGGTTTAACTTCTTTCTACCTTTCCCAAATAAAAAATAATTACAACCAGGGGTTTTAAAATGCAGATAGTACAAAAGATTTACTGTCCAAATTGTGGCAGCCATGCAGAGCGTTATTATATTTCTGATAGTCAATTAACTCGGACACAATGCCCAAGTTGTGACTATTTAATGATTAGTTGTACTCGTACCGGCAAAGTCATTGAGGCATATGCCCCTGGCATACACGCACACCGCTAGATAATAAAAATTAAAAGTTGGAGAATGTTTTCTCTAATTTTTAATAATAAAGGTTATTTATTAATAATTTTAAACTCTCATAAGTTATTCTTTTGCTGTCTGAGTTCCTGCTGGCGTCTCTGTTGTTCTAATCTTAATTGTTGCTGTTGTCTAATTTGTTGATCTTGTCTGAATTGTTGCTGTTGTATTCTTAGTTGTTGCTGTCGTGTAAATTCTTGCCGTTGTCGTGTAAATTGTTCTTGTTGTAGTCTCAGTTGTTGCTGGCGTATCAGTTCTTGCCGTTGTTGTGTAAATTGTTGCTGTTGTAGTCTCAGTTGTTGTTGTAGTTGTGGTTGCTGAAATTGTTGCCGAAGCAATGTTTCCTTAAATTGCTCTTGTGTTCGCTGAGTTTGCTCCTCTTGTTGTCGTCTCATTCTTTCGTCAAAAGACTCAGGTTGCTGAGGATTCGTCTGAAGGATTTGTGCATAGGCAGGAGAATTAATCGATAAAGCTTTTGCAAGCACAATCAATAGTAGCCATGCTTTAACAATTAATAAGCGATTCAACATACAGTTATTTCCTCAATTGTTATAGGTTAGGTTTAGCGATCGCTAAACCCTAAAAATGTCAATATATAAATGTAGGGGATTGAATATAGGCTTGCGTAATGGTTTCGGCGAGCTTCCTCAACGCACTTATATCCTCCAGTCCATAACCTTCACTAAATATCAGTGCATTGAGAATGGCTACCTAAATCAAGGTTATATCTGATGCATTATCTTGATTTTGCATAAAAATCCAGTTTTTTAGATATTCATCTTCATTAAATTATACATTCACATTTTTACATGGGTTGCCGGATTTCCGTAATCCATCTACCTGCGGCGGGTAGGTTAAAAATAGGATTTCAGACAGTTTTACACCATAGATAAACAGAGATAATTTTCAAGTTACATCTGCGTTTATCTGTGGTTCCATGTTTATTCATAAAATTGACTGCAAGAGGTTTAATTCTTACTTGCTCTGAGTTGTCCACAAGCAGCATCAGCTTCTAAACCACGGGAATAACGAACGCTAACGGCAGTATTTTGCTGTTTAAGGACGTTCACAAAAGCTTGAATGCGATCGCGGTTGGGGCGTTTGTAGTCTACTTCTTGGATGGGATTGTAAGGAATCAAATTCACATGACTTTGAAATCCTCGCATACATTTTGAAAGTTCTAATGCGTGTTCTGGTAAATCATTAACACCAGCCAGGAGAACATATTCAAAGGTAACGCGGCGTCCAGTGATTTCTACATATTCTCGACATTCAGCCAGCAAATCTTCTAGAGGATAGGCGCGGGCGCTGGGGATGAGTTTTTCCCGCAGTGCTTGGTTGGGTGCGTGGAGACTAACAGCGAGAGTGATTTGCAAATTGTTTTGCGCGAACTGACGGATACGATCGCGAATTCCCACTGTAGAAACAGTAAGCGATCGCTGCCCAATACCGATATCTTGATTCAGGGATTTCAGGGCTGCTAGGACATTCTCAGTATTCAACAACGGTTCACCCAGTCCCATAAACACCACATTGCTAACCCGTTGCCGAAAATCTTCTTGCACAGTTAACACCTGATCAACAATTTCATGCCGTGCTAGGTTGCGCTTGTAGCCTCCCTTACCAGTAGCGCAGAAATCACACGCCATTGGGCAACCTACCTGAGTAGAGACGCAAACTGTCAAACGGGCTTTTGGGCCTTCTCCCCTTTCTGCAAAGGTAGGGATACCAACAGTTTCAATAATTTGATCGTCTGCTAATCGCAAAAGATATTTGACTGTGCCATCGGGTGCTTCAGAGCGATAATGTAAAGTTGAGCGCCCAATAGGGATTTCTGCTACTTCTTTCCGCCATTGCTTGGAGAAGACAGAAATATCAGCTAGCGATCGCACTCCCTTATCATAGATCCATTCATGCAGCTGCTTTGCTCTGTAAGTAGGTTGTCCTTGCTGCTCCACCCAAGCACTTAACTCCGCCAGAGAAGCACCGAGAAGAGGGGGAATTAATTCTGATTTTACTGGGTTGTGTAACTCAACTTGAGATACAAAAGGCGTAGCAGACATAAAAAATCAAGAGTTGATGTAGGATCTCTATCCTACACCTGCCAGATTAACTTAGTCTTGACCGAAGAAGACGGGGAATTAACCAAAGGTTGTACCGTTCCAGCCCCACATTGCACCCTTAGCGTCTGCAAACTCTATATAAATTCGATTTTTTGGCACACCTAGAGTTTGGTTAATCTCCTGGCAAAAGTCCTGGCTCATTGCTGCGGTTTGGTCTGGCTTCATCGTACCAACGCTCTTAATTTCAATGTAGCAAACTGGGTCTGTATTCCCGGCAAAAGTCATAGGAATTTCTGGCTCAAAAGCAGTCATGACGTATGATTCTGGTTTTCCCAAATGTTTCGCTAACTTGGCTGATAGGTTTAAAAGCATTGATTCAATTTCAGCTTTTTGAGGAGCCGATGCAGAAGTTTGCACTTTAATTAATGGCATATAGCGTTCCTATTTGATTTGTGAATTTATTTGTAGAGAGAGGCAAGAGGCAAGAGGCAATAGGCAATAGGCAATAGGGAAAGATTAATTGTTTCTTGCTTATTATTTATTAATGAGATGAACGAAATAGATGACTATGTTCGGGATGATATAAACGCGATCGCCCTTTATTTGCCGAGAGTGCGGGACTGATTATATAAAGTGTAGTGCGAATTAGTTTTTCTTTATGAGTGCAGTCTGCCATTTCATTCAGGGGAACAACCCTGATTTTTTCATCGGGCCATCCGACGCGAAAGCAGATTGCAATAGGGGTTTCGGCTGGGTAATGTTCGAGTAGTTTGGCTTGGGCATTTTCGATGTGACGCGCACTCAAATACAGGCAGAGGCTAGCCTGATGTGCTGCAAGAGTAGCTAATTCTTCAGTGGCGGGGACTTCTGTACGTCCGCTGATCCGTGTCAAAATGATGGTTTGGACTAAACCAGGGACAGTTAATTCTACTTTGAGTTTGGCGGCAGCAGCTTGAAAGGCGCTGATACCTGGGATGACTTCAAAAGGAATATTTGCCTCTGCGAGGAGGTGCATTTGCTCGTGGATGGCGCTGTAGAGACTAGGATCGCCAGAATGGAGACGGACTAGAGATTTATTTTGCGATCGCACCCTATCGATCATGATCGCCAAAATCTCTTCTAAAGTCTGATTCGCAGTCTTAATGATTTCCGCATCTTTTCGGCAAAGTTCTAAAATCTGTTCGGGTACTAAAGAATCAGCAAATAGAATCACATCAGCAACAGCTAGTAGCTTCTGTGCCTTTACCGTTAATAAATCAGGATCTCCAGGGCCTGCTCCGACAATATACACAGATGGTTCTATCGCATATAGCGTTTTTTTATAACTCAGGTTTTCTGTATATTCACTTTCAGAAGAACACACGGCAATTCCTCAAAAAACTTTTTTGATATTTTCTCAGTATCTTTCCGGATTCACCCTCTTTCCCTAGTAGAGAGTAATGGTAGATGCACCCTGGTTAAGCCCTAGAAAATATTCTGGGGCATTTTTTATTTTTTGGGAATCGGGTATTGGGCATTGGGCATTGGGCATTAGTTATTATTCTTTCTTCCCCTGCTCCCCCTGCCTCCCCTGCCCCCTCTGCCTCCCCTGCTCCCTCATCCCCTCATCTCCCCATCTCCCTTAGGAGTAGGAACTACATCGGGTAAAGGGCGTTTGAGTAAGTAAAGCCAAGCTAATCCAGCTAATCCAAATAAAATTCCTAGACTACTGACTATTTGTGCTATCCGTAACGGCCCCAGCATCAAGCTATCAGTGCGAAAACCTTCAATCCACAAGCGTCCTAAGCTGTAGGCTGGCCAGTAAACTAGAAACAGCGTGCCTACCTTCAAACGTGGCTTACCGGATAAAGACCGGAAAAACAATGTTATTAGTATTGCAAACACCGCTAAATCCCACAAAGATTCGTATAGAAAAGTGGGATGGAAGTAATCGAAACTCGCATACTCTACAGGGCGATGGTCTGGTGGAATATACAGCTTCCAAGGTAAATTTGTGGGATCGCCAAAAGCTTCAGAATTAAAGAAATTGCCCCAACGTCCGATCGCCTGCCCTAAAATCAGCGAAGGCGCTACTAAATCTGCCAGTTGCCAGAAAGAAACCTGCTTGATTTTGGCAAAGATTAAGGCAGCCAAAACGCCACCAAGAATTGCTCCATGAATGGCAATACCTCCTTCCCAGATGGCAAAGATTTTTTCTGGAGTTGGGGCATATTTTGACCACTCAAAGAAAACGTAATATAGCCGTGCGCCAGGAATTGCCCCAATCAACAACCAAAAGAATAAATCGCCTAACAACTCAGGATTAACATTACGGCGCTTTGCCAATTCCTGGGAAAGGATGACGCCAATTAACACTGCTGTAGCAATCAATAAGCCATACCAGCGGATACTTAGTGGCCCTAATTTCACCAGAATCGGTCCTGGAGAAGTAAATTGAAACGCCAAGGGCAAGGTGGAAAAATCCAGTGCCATGAAAAATTACCTAGAAAAGTTCGTTAACTACCCGCGCACTTTGCTAAGTACGGAGTTTCTTTGGCTTTGAATACTGGAACTGCACTTAAATCCTCCACAAAATTGTAGGGACATAGGTAAAAAACCAGTATCCATATTTAGGAGTCTAGTTCCTAATGCCTAGTTGAGCATATACTTGTGCCACTAAAACAATTGAGTTTAGCATCCTGACTCTGAGCGCGAGATGGTAGATTTGAGTAAGTTACACAAAACGGTTTCGATATAATCACCTAAACAACTTTGATATATCTAAAATTGTGATTGCTATTTATCCTGGTAGCTTCGACCCCATCACTTTGGGACACCTCGACCTCATCCAGCGCAGTAGTCGGCTGTTTGAGCGGGTGATTGTCGCTGTACTGCGGAACCCCAACAAAATGCCACTTTTTAGCGTGCAGCAACGGCTAGATCAGATTCGTCATTCTACACAACATCTACCTAATGTAGAAGCAGACAGCTTTGATGGTCTTACCGTCAACTATGCCCAAATGCGACAAGCCCAAGTTTTACTGCGGGGTTTACGAGCTGTATCAGATTTTGAAGTGGAACTGCAAATGGCTCACACCAATAAAACTCTTTCTACCGAAATAGAAACAGTTTTTCTCGCAACCTCAAATGAGTATAGTTTTTTAAGTAGTAGTGTGGTAAAAGAGATTGCAAGGTTTGGTGGCTCTATCGATCATCTCGTTCCCCCACACATTGCCCTAGATATATACCAATGCTACAATCACAACTCTCCAATGTTGAACCCAATCTCAACGGAAGCAATCCCCCCCCTCAAGAGTATCTCGGTGGAGAGGGAAGCGTAGATATTCAGCAGGAACTCAACCGCCTAGAGGAAATGGTTCTCTCTAGTCTCAGGATTCCGCTGACGGGACGCACTCTCATAGATGAAGAAAAGCTCCTGGATCAGCTTGATTACATCCGGCTTGCCTTGCCATCGCTTTTTCAAGAAGCAGCAGCTATCCTCGACCAAAAGGATGAAATTCTGCTGGAAGCTGAAGAGTATGGACAACAGGTTGTTGAGGCTGCCCAAGCAAAAAGAGCGCAAATTTTAGCTGAAAGCGATATTATTCACCAGGCAGAACAAGAAGCTGAACAACTGCGGCGACAGGTGCAGAAAGAGTGCGAGGGAATAATGCAAGAAACCCTCGCCGAGATTGACCGCAAGCGGTATGCTTGTCAGCAAGAGTTAGAGCAAATGCGACAAACTGCGATCGCTCAGGCTCAAGAAATTGAAGATGGGGCTGATGCATATGCCGATGGCATCCTGGGAAATATTGAGCAGGATCTTAAGGATATGTTGCGAATTATTACCAACGGACGGCAACAATTGCAAATTGATAACCTCACTCAGCGCAATTCACCTCCAGGTAAGAAAAAATAGAGATTCTAACGATAGATGGGCAAAAATTATAAGTTGGGTTAAGCAATAGCGAAACCCAACAATTTTTATTAAGAAAATTCTTGATTTTCTATACCTAACTGGTAATAGGTTTAAAATTTTGGCTTTTAATTAAAAATGATTACAGAGTATAAGTAAAATCTTTTACCAGCATACCGGGAACTAAACTACCTCCCAGTTGGCGGCTTTCGTATGTACCTACTTCGGGAATAAACTCCTGAAAATTGGTTAAATCTATTAAGTTTTCTCCCCAAAAGCGATAAAGACTTTCATCAAAACGTAAGTTTTCAATAGGGGCGATAATTTCTCCGTTTTCTACCCAAAAACAAGCATAACGGGTCATACCTGTGATTCTACCAGTGTGGCGATCGCTCCAATTCAAGTAATGTAAATTAGATACATATAGTCCGGTATCTAAACTTGGAAGAATCTGCTCAAAGACTAAATTTCCCATACTCACTTCTGGCGCTCGTAAAGTCTCTGAACCATTAGCACCGTTGGCAATTTTTTGATATTCCTTAGCAGTGCGAGAATTCACCAAGGTGTTTACTAAATGCCCTTTTTCTATTACAGGTAACTCCGGTGCTGCCATTTCTCCCAATTCATTAAATCGCGGCACTAATCCTCGCTGAAAATTTTCTTTCAAACTAAATCTTGGAGAAAGTTGTTTTTCTTGACGCGATAAAGCAGCTAAAGCACTGTTTCCTTGTTGGATATCAGCTTCGCTGACTGCTCCCCAAGAAAGCATTGCTAATAAATCTGCAACCGCAGCAGGTGCAAAATAAGTTTTGTATTGTCCCCGTGGCAATTCTTTCGCTGGGCGACAAAGCAATTCGAGTTGCTTTTTGGCTTCGCTAATTTTGGCTACATAAGCAGATTCATCCCAATCACTTCCTGCAAATGTGCCCTTAACTGCTTGTCCAGAAGCGGAAAATAGAGAATAATCTAAGGTAAAAGAATCAGTAGCAAACCAGTGTTGTTGACCACTGGAATCACCATAAGCTTTAATGACTATTCCTCCAGCATATATACCAGTAAAATCTAATTCAGCAACTAGTTCTAGTACAGTTGGTACTACTGCCTCCGCCGCCAACAAATTCCCAGAATGTACTTCCCGGCTGGTATTATTTCCTGATGGCAAAACTAGATACGGATCGATGGGTAATAGAATAAGTTCGTCACGTAGTTCTTGCAAAGCAGTATATGCTAACTGCCAATCTACGTCCCAATTTCCAGTAAAAGGAAACTGTCGAACACTGCTGCGCTGATCTGCCATCAGAGTCAGTTCGATCCAACCATCAGCAACACAACCAGTTTGCCGCACTTTCGCATGATTGAAACGAGTAAATTGACTTCTTTCACTGCTGAGTTTGACAGTGAATTGTTCACTTTCAGCTTTTTTAATCAGCAGAGTTTCAATCAGTCGATTAAAGCTGACTTCTAACGCAGATAATTCCTCAATTTTCATAGATATTAAATATTAATCGGGAGTGGGGAGTAGGGAGTGGGGACGTGGAGAATGAAAATATCTCTGTGTCCCCGTGTCCTCTTCAAGTTCCTCCACCAAAAACTTCGACATTAGCAAATACGCAAACAGGGGAACCGTGTCCTACCCAAATGGCCTGATTTGGTTCTCCTTTACCACAATAAGGAGTACCATACATTTGCCAGTTTGTGGCATCGCCTACTTGGATTAAACTATGCCAAAACTCTGGTGTTGTGGCGCGATAGTTAGGATTGCGGAGGGTTTTGGTGAATTTACCATTTTCAATTAATTTAGCGTACTCGCAACCAAATTGAAATTTGTAGCGGCGATCGTCAATTGACCAAGAACGGTTAGATTCCATGTAAACGCCGTGTTCTATCCCGCCAATAATGTCTTCAAAGCTAGCGTTTAGAGGCTCTAAATTTAAGTTTGCCATGCGATCAATCGCTGGTCGATTCCATGAAGAAGCACGGGCACAGGCTACTCCTGCTACACCTGCTCTTGCTTGACTCTCTAGGCTGCCTACACCTCGTTGGAGTATACCTTCTTTAACCAAATACTCCCGTGTTGCTACAGCACCAGTATCATCAAAGCCATAGCTAGCAAATTCACCAGGCACGGTGGGATCAAAGGTAATATTCATCAGTGGCGAACCATATACTAGGTTGCCAAAATCACTTTTATTAACAAAGCTGCCCCCAGCATAGTTACGCTCATCTCCTAAAATTCGGTCAATTTCTAGAGGATGCCCGACACTTTCATGGATTTGCAGCATCATTTGGTCTGGGGCTAAAACTAAATTGGTACGGGTGGTTGGGCATTCTTCTGCTGTTAATAGTTCTACTGCCTGTTCGCCAATTTGCCGCGCCCGATGCCATAAGTTTTCTTGTTTTAAAAGTTCTAAGCCACCTTGGTAACAGTTTGCCTGAGAACCGTTGTTGCTGCGTTGCTGGACGATCGCACCATCTTGAGCGGTGGCTCCATAATGAGTGGCTATAGATAGAATTTTTTGATAGACTTCTGAGCCATTGCTGCTAATAAACCAAGACTCTCTCTCGATGGTGCTAGCACTGGCTATGGTTTGCACAATCTTGTCGTCAACTTTTAGCGTTTGGCAAATTTGAATCAGTAAATCATTGATTTCTCCCGGACTCAAAGCATCCAATGGCTCAAGAAATGGAGATTTATATTCACCAACGACTTTAGGACGCTCACTTTCACGGAAGGGGTGTATCCACCATTCACTGGCTGCTAGTGCCTGTTTATAGGCTGTTTCAGCAGCAGCTTGGAGGGAAGACAGTTCGAGAGAGTTAGTTGCTGCATAACCCAGACAGCCATTGACCAAAACTTCCAGCATGGCTCCGACAGTGAAGGATTTGCCATTTAGCTGGGGTAAGCCGTCACGAACTGAACGGGTAGTAGAAGTCTCCTTTACGGCTCTAATACCAATCCAATCAGCGGGAATGTCGAAACTAGCGATCGCTTTCTTAAGTTCAGACCACATAATTTAAGGAATGGGGAAGTGGGGAATGGGGAAGTGGGGAATGGGGAATGGGGAATGGGGAATGGGGAATTTCCCCCTACTCCCCACTCTCCCTAATTCCGATGCCAGCGCGTACCATCACGGCTATCAATTAGCGTAATACCTTCTGCTTGGAGTTCGTCACGGATGCGATCGCTTTCGGCAAAATTCTTGGCTTTACGTGCTTCTTGCCTTTGCTGAATTTTCACTTCAATTTCTGCATCGCTTAAACTATCATTCATAGGAATTTCCGCTTCTATCTCGGCTTCTAAACCTAAAACTCCAGCCAATGTGACAAGAGTTTGCCATTGACGCTGTAACTCATCAGGGGAAGTTTCGGTTTGCCCTTCATGCACAATAATATTTCCCTCACGGCGCAATTCTTTGGCTAATTCAAACAGCACTGCTAATCCACCAGGAAAATTAAAGTCGTTATTTACAACTTCTTGAAAGCGTTCAATAGTTTCAGGAAGTAGTGAGGCACTTCCTACTCCCCACTCCCCACTCCCCACTCCCCATCCTAGTTTTTTGCCGTATTGGTAGCCGAAAAGTAAACCTTCTTTAATGGTGTGCCAACCGTTGGTTGCTGCGGCGATCGCTTCGTCGGTAAAATCAATTGGTGTGCGATATTGCGCTGTCAACACAAATAACCGCACCGCCATCGGGTCAACTCCTCGATCCAGCAATTCTCGAATAGTGATAAAGTTGCCCAAAGATTTGGACATTTTTTCACCATCTACTTTTACCATGCCGTTATGAAGCCAGTAACGCGCCAGAGGTTTTCCTGTTACAGCCTCAGATTGGGCAATTTCGTTTTCGTGATGGGGAAAAATTAAGTCAGCACCACCAGCATGAATATCTATGGTATCGCCCAAGCGATCGCGTACCATTGCCGAGCATTCTATATGCCACCCTGGACGACCTGCGCCCCAAGGTGACTCCCAAGCTGGTTCTCCCGGTTTTGCTGCCTTCCATAAAGCAAAATCAAAGGGGTCTTTCTTTTTCTGGTACTCTGGATCTTCTACGTTAACGCGATCGCTTTTCCCAGCTTGCATATCTTCTAACTTGCGTCCAGAAAGTTTGCCATACTCAGCAAACTGCCGCACTGCATAATATACATCGCCGTCAGCAGGGTAAGCAAAACCCTTATTTTCCAACTCATGAATTAACCGTTGAATGCCATTCATGGTATGGGTAGCACGGGGATATTCATCAGCTTCTTTGATTCCCAGCCGTGCCATATCCTCAAAATATGCTTTGATAAAGCGATCGGCTACAGCTTCCATTGATGAATGTTCAACACAAGCTCGATTGAGAATCTTGTCATCAATATCAGTAAAATTTTGGATATATCGGACTTCATAGCCGATAAACTGGAGGTATCGGCGCACAACGTCCCAAACGATGCAAGCTCTGGCATGACCCAAATGGCAGTAATCGTACACCGTCACGCCGCAGTAATACATCTTAACCTTGCCTGGTTCGACTGTTTCAAACGGTTCTTGACGACGGGTGAGGCTATTGTAAAGGGTTAGGGTCATAACAGAGTAATGCTGAAATAAGGAGATACGTAATAATAGGGTAAAGCAGCTGGGATGACAGTCCAGCATCCCTATGCTAGTACGTCACGGCGGAAATCAACATACTATTGGACAAAATCTCGAAAGCTTAGAAATCAAGGGTTTTTGACTTTTGACACTTCGACTTCGCTCAGTGTTAACTTTTGACTTCCGTCTTGCGGCGCTAGTGTTTTCTGGACTATCTGCGCTACAGTACTATTTTTTGACTATTTGATAACAGCGCTATGCAATCAGCAGTTACATCCGAATCTTCGGCAATGGATACGCCCAAACAAGGAATGCCTGTAACAATTATTACGGGTTTTCTCGGTAGCGGCAAGACGACTTTACTCAATCATATCCTCAACAACCAACAGGGTTTAAAAACCGCTGTTCTAGTAAATGAATTTGGCGAAATTGGCATCGACAACGAGCTAATTGTTTCCACTGGTGAGAACATGGTGGAGCTAAATAATGGTTGTATCTGCTGCACTATTAATAATGATTTGGTAGATGCAGTTTACAAAGTTTTAGAACGCCAAGAAAATCTAGATTATTTAGTAGTGGAAACAACTGGATTAGCAGATCCGCTACCAGTAGCTCTAACATTTTTGGGCACAGAATTGCGAGATTTAACTCGCTTGGATTCGATTATTACCGTAGTAGACGCGGCAAATTACAGCCTAGATTTATTTAACTCTCAGGCGGCATACAGCCAGATTGCCTATGGCGATGTAATTGTGCTGAACAAGACTGATTTGGTTGATGAAGCCACTTTAAATGAGTTAGAAACCAAAATTAACGAAGTTAAGGAAGGAGCGAGAATTCTCCGCACCACGCGATCGCAAGTGCCACTTCCGTTAATTCTCAGTGTTGGTCTGTTTGAGTCTGATAAATATTTTGACACAGTGGTGGATGAACACCACGATCATGATCATGAGCATCACGACCATGATGATCACGATCACTCAACATGCGGTCACGATCATCACGACCATGATCACGATCACCACGATCATCACCATCATTCTGACCATTTAGAAAATGATGGTTTTACTTCCATCTCTTTCCAAAGCGACAAGCCTTTTTCTATTAGGAAGTTTCAGTATTTCTTAGATAACCAGCTGCCCTCAAATATCTTCCGAGCGAAAGGGATTATGTGGTTTGATGAAAGTCCGAAGCGTCATATTTTCCACCTTTGCGGTAAACGCTTTACCTTGGATGATGATGAATGGCAAGGTAAATTGAAGAACCAGCTAGTGCTGATTGGTCAAAATTTGGATCGTGAGGCTTTAATTAGTCAACTCGAAAATTGCATTTGTCTACCTTCAACCTCTCGCGGTAAAGGCTTTGGCAAATAATTAGAGACGCGATTAATCGCGTCTGTACAAAAGTTAAGAGTTTAATATTCGTAATCGTTCCCAGGTTCGACCTGGGAATGCATTCCCAATGGCTCCGCCATAGATTTGAACAATGAGAAATAAGATAATAGCGTAGGCGTAGCTCTTCGTAGACATCGCTTCTTTACTCCCCTACATTTACGCGGGAGTGTTTCACCAATAATTACGAATTACGAATTACGAATTAGTTAAAATGCGCGTTGTTATCCAGCGAGTGAAATCATCTCAAGTTACAGTTAATGTTGAAATTGTCGGCAAAATTGGGCGGGGGCTAAATTTGCTTGTAGGCGTAGCCAATACCGATACTTATGCTGAAATCGACTGGATGGTGCGTAAGTGCTTGGAATTACGCCTGTTTCCTGACGAGGAAGGAGACGATCGCTGGCAAAAATCTGTACAAGAAATCGGTGGTGATTTGTTAGTAGTCAGTCAGTTTACCCTTTATGGTGACTGTCGCAAAGGCCGCCGTCCTTCTTTTGACCGTTCAGCCGCTCCCCAATCAGCAGAAGATTTGTATAATCGTTTTGTTACCAAGTTAAAAGCTAGCGGTTTGCAGGTGGAAACAGGCCAATTTGGTGCAATGATGCAAGTCACAATTGAAAATGATGGCCCTGTCACTTTGTTACTTGAAAAAGAAGCGATTTAAGTACATACACTAAAAAAGGAATAACAGTAGCCTCTAGACCTTGGTGTTCTAATTGATGAGAGAATATTAAATTAACCATCACAAAAGTTTAAATTCAGTCATCATGGCGAAAATCCAGTTTTCTAAAGGTCTTGACGAAGAAGTAACTCCAGAGGTGCGCTTGACGCGATCGCGCACTGGTGACAGTGGCACAGCGACATTTATTTTTACAAATCCTAAGATTTTAGATCAAGGTAGCACCGAAGATATTACCGGGATGTACCTGATTGACGAAGAAGGAGAGATAATTACCCGTGAAGTTAAAGCTAAATTTATCAACGGGAAACCAGAAGCATTAGAAGCACTTTACGTGATGAAATCTGCTCAGGAATGGGATCGCTTTATGCGCTTCATGGAGCGGTATGCTGAAGAAAACGATCTGGGACTGAGTAAAAATGAGGCATAGGGCATAGGGCATAGGGCATTGGGCATTGGGCATGGAGCCATCGGTAATTATTGTCATGCCCAATGCGTCATTCGCCATGCCCAATTATCTATGATCAAAAGTTCATGACTTACCTATAATGCTACAACCCCACCCAGACTCGCTTGGGATTACGGTAATTTGTGCTGTGGTTACTGTCAGCGATACACGCACTTTGGAAACAGACAAAAGTGGCCAACTAATTCAGCAGTTACTCCTTGATGCTAACCATGCTGTAGGAGCCTACACGATTATCAAAGATGAACCAACACAAATTCAAGGGCAAATAAAAAATCTGGGTGAAAGCTCAAATTTGGATGCTGTAATTTTCAATGGTGGTACAGGTATTGCACCAAGAGATACCACCTACGATGCTATTGAGAAATTACTGGAGAAAACCTTACCAGGATTTGGTGAGTTATTTCGTTTTTTAAGTTATCAAGAAATTGGTTCGCGGGCGATCGCTTCTCGCGCTGTTGCTGGTGTTTATCAAGATAAATTAATCTTCTCGCTTCCTGGTTCCAGTAATGCTGTGCGTCTGGCAATGGAAAAACTGATTTTGCCTGAACTCACTCACTTGGTAAGTCAGATGTGTAAGGGAGTGAAATGAGCAGCCCTTCAAAAAGTTACTATGTTAAACAATTCGCAATTCGCAATTCGCAATTCGCAATTACGTTTTGTAATGGGGATTTAGACCCCAACACAAAACAAGCTTTGGCA